>JBBQZF010000087.1:0-10948 GCA_038208015.1 Gemmatimonadales bacterium | reverse complement strand
GAAGGCATAGTTCGCTACGGCGCGCTCGAGATCGGCTCGCTCGGCATCGAGAACTTCCGGCGCCGACACCCAGCGGCCGATGCTCGCAATCGCTCCGTCGATTCTCCCCGCGGCCGCAATCAGGCGGGCGCCCTGGCTTTCATCGGTGATGTCGCCGACAAGAGCTTCAATGCGGTCGCGCTCACTCCCATCGATTCCGGAGATCAGCTGGTCGACCTTCTCCTGCGTCCGCGATGGGACTATGACCGTCGCGCCCGCTTCAAGCAGGGCCTTTACAAGATACCGGCCAACAGTGCCTGTACCGCCCGCGACGACAAGACGCGCACCAGCGAGGTCTACCGCGCTCTCGTCCAATTCAGCTCCGCGATCGAACCTCGGAAATCAGCGCCGCGAAGCGTGGGTCGTCGCGCACCGACACGAGATCAGGATCCGTCATCATCCAGTCGTTGTTGCGCATCCCGAGCTCGATGGCGCGCTCGAGGTGGTCAAGCGCGAGGCCGCGATTCCCCATCAACGCCTGCAGGCAGCCGATATTGTATAGCATCAGCGGATCGGTGGGAGCCGACTGGACAGCGCGGCGCGCCCATTCCTCAGCCCGTGCAGTGTCGCCGAGCGCATAGAGCTCGCTCGCGCCAAGAGATAACGCACGCGACTCTCCGGCATTTATTGCAAGCGCGCGCTCCGCCGCTGCAATCCCTTTCTCGGAAGCAACCCGGGCAGCATCGTCCTTCCCAATGCCGCGATAACACGTCGCCGCGAACATCAGCGCCTGATAGTCATCAACGCGCAGCTCCGCAGCCCGCTCATAAAGAACCGCGGCCTGCTCGATCTTTCCCTGTGCCTGCAGGGAACGGGCGTAATACCACGGTGCTTCATAGAGTACCGAGTCGAGCTCCATTGCCCGCTCGAATTCCTCGGACGCCTCGTCGAACCTCCGCTGATACGTGAGCGCCAAGCCGCGTGATGCATGAGCTTCCGCAAGCTCCGGATCGAGCTTCAGCGCGCGGCGGCTTGCAGATTCCGCCTGCGCCAGCGCCTCGTCTCCACCAGCATGCTCGAAGAACCTGAAGCAGGAACAGTCAGCCAGGCCGGCATAAGCGAGGGCGTAGTCCGGATCGAGCGCGATGGCGCGCCTGTAGAGATCCTCCGCCGCGTCGAGCGTCTCGGGACGCCGCTGGTGAAAGAGCTGGCGGCCGCGCAGGTAGTATTCGTACGCACGAACGCTCTGCGTCGGGATCTTCTTTATCGCCGCCTCTTCCTTCGCTGTCAGCACAACTTTCAGCGCGTTGACGATGCTCGTCGCAATCTCGTCCTGAATGGCGAAGACATCCTCCATCTCACGGTCATAACGCTCGGACCAGAGCTGAAAGCTTGTCGCCACGTCGATCAGCTGAGTGGAGATGCGGAGACGGTTGCCCGCCTTGCGGACGCTCCCCTCGAGAACAGTATGAACCTTGAGCTTGCGGCCGATGGCCCCGATGTCCTCCTTGTTGCCCTTGAACGCAAACGCGGACGTCCTCGAGGCGACGTCGAGCGCGCGAACCTTCGTCAGCGCGTTGATTATCTCCTCGGTTATCCCGTCGGTGAAGAACTCATTCTCGGCGTCAGTGCTCATGTTGGTGAACGGCAGCACCGCTATCGACCTCCGCCCTGCCTCCGCAGATGAAGCCGACGGAATCGCGCCGGCAAGAGCGAGCGCGAACTCGGTCACGGTGGCGTACCTGTCCGCAGGATCGAGCGACAACGCCCGAAGAAGAATGTCGGATGCTGCGGCAGGTGCACCGGAGCTCGACGGCAGCGGCGCCGGCTTCTCGCTGAACCGCTTCGCGATCACACCCTGCGGCGTGCTTGCCACGAACGGCGGCGAGCCGCACATCATCTCGTACGCGACGCACGCGAGACTGTACTGGTCGCTTCGCCCGTCGATACTGGTTTCCCCGCTCGCCTGCTCGGGACTGAGATACGCGGGCGTGCCGATGGCGATGCCCGTCTGGGTGAGGGTCTGGCCACCCGCGGCACTTATCGCCTTCGCTATTCCGAAATCGAGGATCAGCGGCTCACCCTCGAAGAGGATCACGTTCTCCGGCTTGATGTCCCGGTGGACGACACCGCTTCGGTGAGCGAAGTCGAGCGCCGCGGCAAGCTGCCGCGTGATCCTCGCCGCCTCAGCTGCCGGTATTCGCTCACGCGTGATTCGCCCGCGGAGAGTCTCACCCTCGATGTGCGGCATCACGTAGAACAGCACGCCGCCTGTTTCGCCGGAATCGTGAACCGGCACGATGTGCGGATGCGTGAGGCCGGCAACCGTCTTTATCTCGAGAAGAAACCGCTCGGTGCCGAGGGCCGCGGCGACGTCCGCGTTGAGGACCTTTACGGCGACGCTTCGCCCGTGCCGCGGATCCTTGGCGCGATAAACGGTCGCCATTCCGCCGCGACCGATCTCATGCTCGATCGTGTAACGGTCACCTAAGGCTTTCTGGGGGGCAGGAACAGTCAACGAGGTGGTATTAGGAGTTAGACCACTGATATTCAATCCCGGAGACGACTAAGTCAACCAGTCCGTAGCGTATCGCATTCAGCGGCCCGCCCCGAGCTCTCAGCTACGACGCAACTGAACAAAGGAATAGGTGCCAGCCGAAAGCTTAGTCAGCCGCAAGCTTGGAGCTTAGCCATGGTGCTTGCGGTCAAAAGGCGTCGTCCGGGACGCAACGACGCTGCCGACCTCGGTCAAACCGGACATGATTCGGCATGGCCGACTTCAAGAAGCTCAAGGTCTGGCAAAAAGCGCACGCGCTTGCGCTCGGCACGCATGAGATGGCGGGGAAAATCCGCGGAGCCGGCAACATGTCACTGAAGAGTCAGATGATACGCGCAGCGATGTCCATTGACTCGAACATCGTCGAAGGGAGGGGGAAGAACAGCGACAAGGAATTCGCCCGTTACCTGCGCATCGCGCTGAACTCCGCGAGCGAGCTCGAATCCCACTTTATCATGGCCAGCGATCTCGGGATAATCGCGACGAAGGATTTCGCGACCAAGGTGGATCAGACAATTGAGGTGAGGAAGATGCTCCACGGCCTGATCGATCGTATCGGCGGAGACTAGGCTCCAGGCTTCTCGCTCACCAAGCTGTCGGCTGGAACCTCTTCACTTGTTCACGTGCGTAGTAGCTGAGAGCCTCGAAGCTGGCTCGCTCAATGCCCCGCAGCTCACTGAAGCCTTAGTCCCAAGGTCCTCGATCCGCATTCGGACACGATTGCTGCGAGGATTGACCTCTATTGCGGATCGAGGACCACCCCCCAGTGCCGCGACAAGAACTGCTGCAGCACCAACGCAGTGACGTCCCCGAAGCGGTCGCGATTGGCAGGAGTGTCCCGTACCCCGGCGAAATTCGCCTCGAGCTGCACACCGCACACATTCCCGCCCGACACTCCGCCAAACGGTGTCGCCTCGGACCCGCACGTGTGGCGCCGCGTGTTGTCGCCACCCGAGAAATACGCATCACCGGCCGGCCGCGGGTCGGCTGAGCTTGGAATGGACCGAAATCCGCCCGCCGCGTACAGACTGCCGAGGCTGTGGGGTCCGCGCAGGAGCTCCGAGAATGAAGCGGGGGCGGCGCGGGAGAGTGTCGTGACGCTCGCCTTGTCCTCGTATGTCGCGCCGGCATCGAGCGAATCGTCGCTCAGGTTGAGCTGGGCCGGCGTCAGCAGATATCCAAGCTCGAGCCGGTCGATCGCATGCCGGTGGCCGTGAACATCCATGTACCACGCGCGCGGCGATGAAGTGAGCGCAGCGCTCTTGGCGGCATCTATGAAAGCGTGCCACTGTGCAAGTGTGGCCCCCGCCCTGGCGTCGCCGCAGCTCGCCTCCGGATCCGTCCGGTTCGCGTCGAGCTTTCGCCGCGAAAGGTGCATTATCACCACGTGAGGATACCTGCCGAACTTTGCGAAGTATCGCTGCTGCATCGACCGCGCGAGCTCAGCGGTATTGAGGTCAGTAGTAATGATTGCCGAGCCACCGCATGCTGCTGCCGTGCGGTCGGGGATCTCGGCTGGATTCAGAGAGCCCCCATGCGGCGCAGTGAAGATTATCGGTGCATTGCCCGCGATGTACTCGATGTAGCTGTCCCGCCCGAAATAGGACACGCCGGGAGTGTAGGGCCCTGCAGGGAGGGGCTGCTCGGGCGCAGGAGGCGCGATGACCGGTTCTGTCGGTCGCCCGGCGCAGCCGGCAAGCAGCACGAAAAGAAAGAGCAGCCTCAGTGGAGGTGTCATCACTTGTCTCGGTTGAGAGAGCTAAGAGCTACTAATTGCGGACTGCGGACGTACTGCGGACGGAGACTCGGACTACTGCGGACGGGGACCGGTCCGTAGTGGTCCCAGTCTGAGTCCGCAGTACGTCCGCAGTCCGCAGTCAGTAACGGCTATTTCGGCCCTGCCTCCACCCACTTCGCCAGCCAGTCAGCCACTTCCCGGTAGAACAACCGCGAGTTATCGGCGTTCAGGATCCAGTGATTCTCCTCCGGCCATACGAGCAATCGGCTCGGCACCCGCATCCGCTGCAGGAGCGACCACATCTCGATCGTGTTGTTCAGGGGAACTCGATAGTCCCGCTCCCCAATCGACAGCAGCATCGGAGTCTTGAACTGATTCGCGTAACGCGACGGGCTGTGAGTGCTCCATACCTCGTTCTGCTCCCACACCGGTCCGAGCGACTGGATCTCGCGGTGGTAGATCACGTCAGACGTTCCCCACTGCGACTCGAGACTCGCGAGACCGGCGTGTCCTATCAACGCCTTGAAGCGGGTCCCCGACCACGCCTGGAGCGCATTCGCCAGATGCCCACCGTAACTGGCTCCCGCGGCGACCTGGCGGGAGCCATCAACGAAGGAAAAACGCCGGATCGCCTCGTCGGCCGCTTCCATCAGCTCGTCGGCCGGGCCACGCAGCGGATCGCCCTGGATGTTCTGCGCGAACTCCTCGCCAAATCCTGTGGATCCCGTGTAGTTCGTCATCAGCAGCACATAGCCGGGCTTCGCCAGAAGGTGATAGTTCCACCTAAGCGAGATCTGGTCAGTCCACATGTTGTGCGCGCCGCCGTGGATCAGCACGAACAGCGGATACTTCTTCGTCGAGTCGAATCCCGCCGGCAGCACGATGAAGTTGTGAATCGGCCTGCCACGGCTCGACGTAAAGGTGAAATGCCGCGGCGGAACCCAATCGATTCTCCGCGCATCAGCGACCGCGAACTCCGTGAGATTGCGGTGCGTTCGCGCCGCGGGATCGATTCGCACGACCTCCGACGGATCGATCGAAGAGCCCCACGATGCAACGATCACGGGCGAGCCATCCGCTGTCTGAAGAGCCGAGTACGCACCCCGTCCATAGTCGACCGCCACCCGAGCCTCCCCGCCGCTCACCGGAACGGAGAAGATCTTCACGAGCCCGGCATCCTCAGCGGTGAAATACGCAGTTCTTCCATCGCGGGATATCGCATAGCTGCCGACAGACCGGCCGGTCCGCGCGACGACACGCTCGTTCGCCATCGACGGCCAGTCGAAAGCAACGAGACGAGTGAGGTTGTAGACCTTTCCGTTATTCGGGCTCCACTTGGCGAACAGCGTGCGGCCGTCGGGACTGAACACGGGATCACTGTACTCCCCTTCCCCGCCGGCAATCCTCACCGGCTCCCCACCCGATGCAGAGATCCTGTACAGATGTGTCGGAACCTCGGCGAACGCGGCAGTGTTCCTCGTGGTCGTGGCCGCGAAGACGATCGACCTTCCATCAGGCGACCACACACCGCGGATATCGTGACGTGAACCTTCCGCAGTTGGAACACCAAAGCCAGGCTCGAGAACGAGCTTGGTGCCGGCCATTATATCGCGCGCCCGCGACGCCGAGTCGGCCGGCTGAACGATCAGGTGAACCTGCTTGTCGTCGAGCCACCTGTCCCACAGGCGGATCGGGAACCCATCGTAGATTCTCACGCGCGTCTTCCGGTCGCGCTCCTCTCGAGCCAGGCGGCGATTGACCGAGTCGTCGACAGCTCCCGGATATACGAGACTCGTATAGAGGAGAGTCCGGCCATCAGGACTGAATCGCGGAGTGCGCGCACCCGTCGACAGGTTCGACACCCGCCGGGCTTCGCCCCCGCCCAGGTCCATCACGTATATCTGGTTTGCTTCATCGCCGTCGCGCCGCGCGGAGAACGCAATCCTCCTGCTGTCAGGAGACCACGTGACGTCGCTCTCGCCAGCTCTCGTCCCCGTCAGTCGCCTCGGCTGCGCCGTTCCATCGCTCGGCACCATCCACAGGTCGCTCGACTGCTGCGCCGCATCGTAGCTTGGCTCGGTCATCGCGAATACGACCCATCTCCCATCGGGACTGAGAGACGGCGCGCCGACACGCTTCATCAGCGTCATCGACTCGTGAGTCAGCGGCTGTCTCGCCGCTGGCTGTGCTCCTAGAGACGAGGAGAAAAACAGCGCGGCGATGCAAACGCGAACAGTGGGCGGAGAGTTCATGTGAGTTCCCGTTGTCGTATGGACTTCAGGTCAAACTTAGCGGCCGATCACGAGGTTGGGCGAGTTCCCTCACCATCACCCTGTCAGTCTGGAGATCTTCGCCAAGCGTGCCAGGCCTTGTCGACGTAGAACGTGAAAAGCTCGACAGGCAAGTCGAACGCGAAGCACGATTCAGACTCGGGCTCTCCCACCATTGCAAATCCCGCCGGCTCCCCATCCGCCTCAGCGACCAGATAGGTCTTCGAGCGTATCCCGCAGCTCGGCGAGCTGAATCTCCGGCGAATATGAGCGTGCCGCATGCATCTCGATATCCTCGCGCCTGTTCTGCTCGCCGAACGTGTCGAGGAATATCTTCAGCGCCATCTCCGACAGGAGAGCGGCATCTGCTTCGGTTGCACGCCTGATTGCCACGTTCATCGGGAACGTGGCGCCTTTGATCCAAGCCACTCCTGCCTGAAGCGCTTCATCGCGCCCGTAACCGGGATCCCCGCTCTCTCGTAAGTCGTGACCGTATAACGCGGCGTGCCGGCAAGAATCATCGGAATTGTCGCTCGTGTCCCGCGCTGGACGACACCGAGTCGCAGGGTGTCGCCGATTCTTCCCCGGCCGACGACAGCGATGACCGAATCCGCCTCGGTGACAGGAAGGCCCTCAATGACCCTGATGACGTCGCCGCTGTCGAGGCCGGCGGCGTACAACGATCCGCTCGAGACCCTGGAGACCACCCGCACTCCTGCAGGGCCGCTCTCGAGCACGCCGCCGAGCGCAGGTGGTATGATGCTGTCGGCCCTCATCAGGAATCCTGCCTGGGCGAAGAGGGGAACATAGTCGGGAACTTCGTTTCCCTCGATGTACCTCCGGAAGAAGTCGTTCGCAAACGCCGTGTCCTTCGTGAGGCGTCCCAGCGCCGTCCTGAGGTCAGCGGTCGTGTAAGTCCGCTCCGGGGCGAACCGCGCTGACTGATGCCTGCCGAACTCGCGCCACAACATCCGCATGTAGTGGTCGAGCGTCGTGTTGAATCTCCGCCTCAGAGTGAGGTCGAGAGCGATGCCGATCGTCGACCCCCATGTGTAGTACGATAAAAATGTTGTTGGCGCTCTCGTCGGATCCCTCCACGCCGCACCGTCGAAGAAAGGCGCCTGCAGGCTCATCGCGACTGCTGATCCGTGCCTCCGGGCAGGCGAATTAATTACGCTGACCACCGCGCCGCCCATCTGCGACAGGAACTCATCATCGGTATAGAGCCCGGCCCGCCGGATCGTGAGCGGCTCGTAGTAGTTGGTGAACCCTTCGCCGAACCAGAGGTCAGGGGACATGTTGTCGCGCTCGAAGTCGAACGGCTCGAGGGCCTTCGACCTCAGCCGCTCGACGCTCCATGCATGGATGAACTCGTGGGATATCGTGCTGAGCACAGCCATCCTGTTCGCGTGACCGGTGAGCGAGCGGGTGCTCGTGACGATCGTCGAGTTCCGATGCTCCATCCCGTCGCCGCTCGCCCACGGGAGATAATCGGCGATGAACGTGTAGACTCCATGATCGAACACCGGCATCTCCCCGAACACCCCGACCTGTTCGGCGACAACGCGCCGCGTGAGCATCGCGAGGGAGTCAACCTCGGCCTGCGTGCCAAGGTGATGCACGGCCAGCCGGATCGTTGACCTGCGACCGCCATGGGTTTCCTGCCAGGAGGTGAACATCAACGGGCCCGCCTCGGTCGGCGAGTCCATGAACCACTGCATGTTGGGAGCGGTGAACACAGTCGAATCGGAGGTGGGCGCAAGTTGTGTTGCGATGCGCCAACCCGCGCGGGGAACAATCCTCAGGCGCACCGGCACCTCGCTCATCGCGGGGGCGAACATGAACGTCGCCGGAATGTTCATGTGCGCGTGCGAGCGGTCGATTCCCAGATACGTGCCATCAGTGCGGTCGCCGAAGACAGAGTATGTGATGCGGACCGTCCCGTCGTGGCCGGCGACGTCCCAGCCGTGTGGATCCGGCTGCGTTACCGTGAGCGCGCGTCCGCGGCCATCCTCAGCACGAACGTCGAAGACGTTTTTCGCGAAGCCCGTGGGTGAATATCGTCCGGGCGAAGACTTCGCCATGCGCGCCTCGAGCTTCGTACCCGGCGGAATTCCGCGAAACGTTGCGGTCACGTTCCCAACGTGGTTTGCCGCATTGGGAAAGGCGATCTCGTAGTCGACTGCCTGCTGCGCCGATATTGGAGCGGCGAGCAGGACAAAAGCCGCGGCGATGAACGCGAAGGACGATCGGGAAAACTTCACGACTTCTTCCTCATGATGGCTGATTGAGTCACCCCAAATTACTATCATGCGTGAAGACTGGCCGAGGAACCGGGAGAGGAGTGGAGCATGTAGATGTGCTGGTGGTTGGGGCCGGTCTCTCCGGGATCGGGGCCGGCTACCACCTTCAGCGATATTGCCCGTCGAAGAGCTACGCGATCTTCGAAGGCCGCGACGTGATCGGCGGGACCTGGGACCTCTTCAGATATCCTGGAATCCGCTCCGACTCCGACATGTACACGCTCGGGTACAGCTTTCAGCCCTGGCGTAACGCAAAATCGATTGCCGACGGCCCGTCGATTCTCGATTACATCCGCGAGACGGCGCGGGAGTACGGCATCGACTCGAAGATCAGGTTCAACCATCGGGTGCGCCGCGCGTCGTGGTCATCAGCTGATTCGCAATGGCGTGTCGAAGCGGACACGCAGGACGGGCCGGTTGAGCTGACCTGCGGTTTCATTTACCTCTGCACGGGCTATTACGATTACGAATCAGGATACACGCCGGAATGGAAAGGGATCGAGCGCTTCGCGGGGCCCCTGATCCACCCGCAGAAATGGCCGGAAGATCTCGACTATACCGGCAAGCGGGTAATCGTGATCGGCAGCGGCGCGACAGCGGTCACTCTCGTTCCGGCGATGGCGGAAACGGCGGCACACGTGACGATGCTTCAGCGTTCGCCGACTTACATCACATCGCTTCCGTCCAGGGACAGGATCGCCGATAGTCTGCGGAGGCTACTCCCCTCCCGCGTCGCATATGGAATCACGCGATGGAAGAACGTGGCTCTCAGCATGTTCTTCTACCATCTAGCGAGGCGGAAACCCGGATTCTTCAAGCGGATGCTTCTGAAGAGCGCGCGTCACCGTCTCGGACCCGATTACGACTACACCCATCTCACCCCGGCGTACGATCCCTGGGACCAGCGGCTCTGCCTGATACCCGACGCCGATCTTTTCAAGGCCATGAAGTCTGGAAAGGCGTCGATAGTGACTGACCAGATCGCGACATTCACCGAGACCGGGCTTGAGCTCGCGTCGGGCCACAAGCTCGACGCAGACATCATCGTCACCGCGACCGGGCTCAACATGAAGCTGATGAGCGGCCTCGAGCTCGTTGTCGATCGAACCCCGATCGCTATCGCCGGGACGATGTCATACAAGGGGATGATGTACAGCGACATCCCCAACCTCGCGTCAGCCCTCGGCTACACTAACGCATCGTGGACGCTGAAGGTTGACCTCACTGCGGCGTACCTCTGCCGGCTGTTGAATCACATGGACCGCCACGGATACAGTCAGTGCACCCCCCGCCTCCGGGATTCCTCAATCCGGCTCGAGCCCGCAATCACTTTCACATCGGGTTACGTGAAGCGCGCGCTTCCGTCACTGCCGAGCCAGGGCTCGAAGAAGCCATGGAAGCTGAACCAGAATTACGCGCTCGACATGATGAGCCTGAGGTTCAGCCGGATTGAAGATGGGACGCTGGAGTTTTCAAGAGGACCGAACAGCCGGGTGGGGAGACCGGTCTCCCCCCTTTAGTTGCAGTTCCCTGTCCCTGAATCGGCGAATGCACCGGGAGTTACCGGCACGAACTTCCACTGATAGCTCGTTTCGCCAAGCGTGAGACGCAGCACCCCGTACCCCGCATCGAACCGCGCCTCCGAATTGGCAGTGAAAAACAACGCCGGAAACAGCGAGGCCCCGCCACCGCCTACAACGAACTGCCTGATCCCGCGCGGAGTGGCAACGCCGTCCGCCGACTGCGGCGCGAACCTCTCGTAGTGATGATCGTGCCCGGAAATCACAATCTCCGCGCCGGCCTCCTGCAGCGCGCGCCACAGCGGCGCCATCTCCGGCGTGTTCCCGTGGAAGCCCGAGCTGAACAGCGGATGATGCCAGTAAGCGAGAGTGCACTTCGCCGGGTTCGCCGCCAGATCCTGCCTCAGCCAGGTCTCCTGCGGCGATCCCGCGGAGACATCGATGTTGCTGTTGAGCGATACGATGTGCCAGGCGCCGTGGTTGAACGAGTAGTAACCCCTTCCTGCCGGACCCGCGTTCGCGCCGAAGTACGCGTAATACGGAGCGGCGCCCTCGGTCTCATACTCGTGATTCCCCGGAGC
>JBBQZF010000086.1:0-11026 GCA_038208015.1 Gemmatimonadales bacterium | reverse complement strand
TCACCCCCGATAACACAACCGGTATGGGGAGGTTCAGCGAGCGGCAGATATTCAACTCTCTCCGATACGGATTGCGGCCCGGGGAGACGCCCGATGTCGAGATTACATCCACAACCCCCGGACAGGGCAACCACCCGGCGCGCCCCAAGTATCTCGCTCCGCCCATGCCATGGCCGTCGTGGAGGCACCTGCCGGATTCCGATCTCTGGGCGATCGCCGCATACCTCAAGAATGGCGTAAAGCCTGTCTCCAACAGGGTGGCGGACAGCGAGGGACCGCCCGACTTCTGGGCAAGCGCGTACACTGTGGAGATAATCGGACCATATCCCGCAAAGCCGTATCCGACAGCGAGGGAGCAGCTCCCGAGAGGCGGGAACTAGCGGAATTACGCCGCGCCCTCCGGACGCTTTTCTTCCGGAGGGCGGGTCTTCCATCGCTTGTGGAACCAGAAGTACTGCTCGGGCGCAACTCTCACCTCGCGCTCGAGCCGGGCCGCGAGCTCGGCAGTCAATGCCAGGACGTCTGCGTCGAGAACTCCTGAGCGAGTGAACTCGACTTTCTCGCCGCGCACTTCATAACGAACATCGTTGCCGGGCAGGCGCCGCGCGACGCAGGTGAAAACGGGCGCGCCAAGGCGAAGCGCGAACAACGCGGGTCCGCGGTGAGTGGAGGCGGGACGCCCGAAGTACTGGACGAACACTCCCGAGCGCCTCGCGTCCTGATCGCCCACGATTCCCACGACCCCGTTGGCCCGCAGTATCCGCGGCACTCTTGAAGGCGCCTCTCCCTGGTAGATCGTCTGCACGCCAAGCTTGTGGCGCATCGCCTGGAGCCGCTCGTCGACGAGCCGGTTGCCCTGCCTCCGGACAATCGCGGCGATTGGCATACCCCGCGAGGCGATGGTCGCTGCAGCCATCTCCCAGTTCCCATAGTGACCGGTGACGAGGATGACCCCCCGCCCGAGCGCACGGGCTTCTTCGAGCCCTTCCCATCCGACCGGAAGAGTGCGCTCGATGACCGCAGCATCATCGAGCTTCGCCAGGCGCATCATCGAGGCGACTTCCCGGCCGAGGTGTTCGTACGACGCAAGCATGATTTGCCTGATCCACTTTTCGTCGCGATCGGGGAATGCGAGTCTCAGGTTCGACTCGACGATATCGCGGCGTATGCCCGCCCGATGAAGCGTCCTTCCCAAGGCGCGGCCAAGCCGGTCTGCGGCCCTTTCCGGGAGCGCCGAAACCGCATGCTCGAGGGATCTGGCAGCGGCGAACTCCAGGCGATGCGATGCAGAATGTCGTCGTTTCGGAGCAGCCGCCGCCGGCTGGTCGGACTGATTCATCCGGGGAAGCTAATGGTGAACGAAACACAAAGCGTTAAACACCCGTACAGTGCCTTTACACTTGGGCAATGTGTCACGGGTTAGAATTGTCAGCGTTCCGGAAATCCGGCCTTCGAAGAGCAACCAACCCCTCGACCATGAAACTTCCCGCGTTCGTTCTCGCCGTCGCTGTCACGTCGTCGGCGATGGCTCAGCAGCCTGCAGCCCGCCCGGTTGAGGATCATATTCGCGATGCCCCGCGCGCGACCGCCGCGAGACTGGATGGGACAATTCGGATAGATGGCGTGCTTAACGAACAGCAGTGGAGCGCGGCGCAGCCATTGCGCGAGTTCAGGCAGCTTGACCCGCAGGAAGGAAGTCCAGCCAGCGAGCGGAGTGACATCAGGTTCCTCTACGACGAGGAAGCGCTTTACATAGGAGCGATGCTGTATGATCGCCAGGACGTCAGGGGTCGGCTTGGCCGCCGGGACATGAACATGACGGCCTCCGACTGGCTCACGGTGATTCTCGACACGAGTCACGATCACCGCACCGCGGTCGGCTTCGAGGTCAATCCTCTGGGCGTCAAGCGCGACCAGACCCGCTCGCCAAACAATGAGGACGACTCGTGGGAGCCCGTCTGGGAAGCGCAAACGAGCATCACCGATTCCGGCTGGGTGGCAGAGATACGCATACCGTTCAGCCAGCTACGGTTTACTGGAAGGACGAACCTGGAGTGGGGACTTCAAGTCGAGCGGCAGATCGCGCGCAATCAGGAGTTCTCGGTGTGGTCGTTCACGCCGCGTGACCAGCCGGGGGGCATTCCGCGATTCGGCCATCTCTCGGGAATGAGCGACATAGCTGCGGGAAAGCGACTCGAGGCCATGCCCTACGTCGTGGGAAGGTCGGAGAACGTGAACCGCGGCGGCAACCCCTTCCGCGACAACAGGGAGCTTGGCGCGGATGCCGGCGTCGACCTCAAGTACAGGGTGACGAGCAACATGACTCTCGACGCCACTGTGAACCCCGACTTCGGTCAGGTCGAGGTCGATCCAGCTGTCATAAACCTCACGGCGTTCGAGACGTTTTTCCCCGAGCGGAGGCCATTCTTTGTTGAGGGTTCAGAGCTGTTCAACTTCGGTACCGATGGCACGAACAGCGTCTTCTACTCGAGACGCATCGGCCGCCAGCCATCGCGTGTTCCGCCCTATGCGGAGCGTGACGTTCCTGACGCATCGAGAATTCTCGGTGCGGTGAAGCTGACCGGCCGGACCGCCGGCGGGTGGGCGATGGGGGTGCTGAATGCGGTAACCAACGAAGAGAACGCCCGGTTCCGGACTCCGGAGGGTGAGGTGGGCGAGCTTGTAGCTGAGCCGCTCACGAACTTCTTCGCCGGGCGCCTTCGCAAGGAGTCGCGGGCCGGGCAGACGGCGATCGGCACGTTCCTTGGAGCGGTGAACCGCGACAACCTCGAGGGCGATCTCGCAGGCCTGCTGCGGAAGTCCGCCTACACCGGCGGTGTCGACTATTCTCATCAGTGGGCGCAGCGCACGTGGACGCTGCAGGGCTTTGTCGCATCGAGCCATGTTCGCGGCGACCGCGCCGCTATCGTCGCGACCCAGCGCCTCCCGTATCACTACTTCCAGCGACCCGACGCCGATCATCTCGAGGTGGACAGCCTTGCGACATCGCTGACGGGATTCGCCGGATCGGCGATCCTCTCGCACCGTATCGGGCGTCACTGGAACATGAGCGGAATGGTCAACACGATCAGCCCGGACTACGAGATAAGCGACCTCGGATTTCAGCGGCGGGCCGACAGAATCGACGGACAGCTGGACTTGAGGTACACTGAATCCCGACCCGGCCGGTTCAGGCGCTATCAGGGATCGGCGAGGGCCCTCGCCGAACACAATTACGCGCGGGAAAACATCGCGAACCGACTCTTCCTCAACGGCAACGTTCAGCTCCTCAACTACTGGTCCGGGAGCGTCAATATCGGGATTGGCCCGTCCGGAACGGTGGACGACAGGTTGACCCGCGGCGGCCCCGCAGCTTATCGCCCGGGTTATGTATCGCTGCAGACATTCATCGCGTCGGACCCGCGGAAGTCGATCGTCGCCAACATCGGGACATACACCCAGTCGGGTCCGGGCGAGGGCTCCAATATGGCGATCTTCGGAAACCTTCAGATGAATCCACGTCCTCACATCGAGCTTTCGCTGGGGCCGACGGTGAGCCGGGATAAAGCTGAAGCCCAGTTTCTTGGCCGCATCGTCGATCCGCTGGCCACGCAGACCTACGGGGCGAGGTACATCTTCGCTAACGTGGACCAGACGACGATCGCTCTCGACACGCGGCTCAACTACACATTCAGCCCGCGCCTGACGCTTCAGGTATTTGCTCAGCCTTTCATTGCGACCGGAGACTACGGGCCAGTGAAAGAGTTCGCCCAACCCGGCAAGTTCGATTTCCTCGTTTATGGCCGTGATGTCGGCGAGATAGCGGAGGGTCGCGTTTATCCATCGGGACAGGGCTCCGGAGTGTCGTTCGCAGTTCCCCAACCCGACTTCAACATCGCGTCACTGCGCGGCAACGCCGTGCTGCGGTGGGAATGGCGTCCGGGCTCGACGATGTATTTCGCCTGGCAGCAGACGCGGTCGGATTTCAGGCCTGTGGGCGACTTCGAGTTCGGTCGTGGCGTCGACACCCTTTTCGGCGCGGCGCCCGACAATGTTTTCCTCCTCAAGGTGAGTTACTGGATCAACTGACCAAGAGGGCGCAGAGGGCTGCGCCTAGCAGAGTGCGCAGAGGAAGGAACACAGAGACGCAGAAGGGACGGCGGGCCCGCAGAGGAACAGACACGACAGGCACAGACACGAGAGGAACAGACACGAAAGGCACAGGGTTTAAGTTGCGATATGCGTTATGAGTTGATTTTTGCCGCTGCTCTCGCGGCGGCGCCGGCGGCAGCGCAGGGGCCTGTCCTGACGGCTTCGCCCACGCGGCCCGCGCCGGGCTCGCTCGTGCAGTTGACCCTCGCCGGGGCGGGCACGGATGCGGACCCGGTGGTTGGAGTGTCAGGCCGAATGAGCGGCGAGCCGCTCCATTTCTCCCGATCCGCGTCGGGTTCATGGCGAGCGATCGGTCCCGTAACGGTGGACGCCGTTGACAGCGCAGGCGCGAGGGTTGCCGTCACGAGGGCATCCGGCGCGGTCGACAGTCTCTCGGTATATGTGAGTCTGCCGAAAAGGCCCGCGCCTGCCGCCCCGGGACGGGCAAGGCAGCTTTCAGTGAACCCGCGCTTCACCCAGCCGATGAGCGCGGAGCTGCAGGCGAGGATCGCGCGGGAGAACGAGCGCGCGCGCGAAGCCGGACGAAAAGCGCACGACACACCCGCCATGTGGACCGGACCCTTCATCAACCCGCGGCCATCGGCAATTACGAGCCGGTTCGGATCGGGGAGGATGTTCAACGGGACCGTTGCGAGCCGGCATCTTGGAGTCGACTTCTCAGGCGCGGTGGGAACTCCCGTTAGCGCCGCAAACCGCGGCGTTGTGACGCTGGTCGACGAATTCTACCTTGCGGGGAATGTCGTCTATGTCGACCATGGGGAAGGGATTGTCACCGGCTACTTTCATCTCAGCAAATCGCTCGTGGCCCCTGGCGACACCGTCGAGCGGGGCCAGCAGATCGGCCTCGTCGGCGCCACCGGCCGCGTCACAGGACCGCACCTCCACTGGAATGCGCGTTATGGCGCGGTGACGGTAAACCCGCTCGATCTTGTCAGGATCGGGTCGAAGTAGCTCCGCCCCCCTACTATGTTTAATGGCTGATCCAACACTCACCGCTGACAGATGAGAAAAACGCTCAAGAAGATCCTGGCCGAGTACGGCGCCATAGCTGTCGTCATTTATCTGACGGTTTTTTTTGCCGTGTTCGTAGGTGCGTATTTCGCGATCAGCCTTGGCTGGGCACCGGAGAGCGTTGCGGGCACGGCAGGAGCGTGGACGGCGGCTTATATCGTCACCAAAATCACCCAGCCCCTCCGGATCGCCGGCACAATCGTTCTCACCACGTTCCTCGGCAAACTCTGGGACCGTCGCCGGAAACCCGAAACGGCGGCGTAACGAGCGAAAACCCCTTGCCGCAGCTCGCTCTCTAACCTCGAAGCGCGCGAGTGGGCAGTCGCATTGTAAACGTCCGTTTACATCGGATGCCGCCCGGTCTCTTCCAGCAAACAACATTACAAATCGCGGACGCCCCCTACTGAAACTCGGTGGTACGTTGCGCGTACTGGCTGCATAGGGCGCTCCCACAAATGCGCGCAGCGGTCATAGCAACTCAACATTCTGCAACGAGCTCGGTATGAAGAAATTCTTTTCGGCATTGGTTGGCACTCTCCTGCTCGCAAGCGCGAGCCCGGTCATTGCTCAGGGCCCGGGTGGCCCCGGCGCTGGCGGTCCGCCTCCGGCAGCTCCCGGCGAAGTTCGCGGCACTGTTGTAGACGCGGATGCGAACGCCGGCGTGGCGCGTGCATCGGTCGCAGTTCGCACACCACAGGGCGCGCTCATCACGGGCGCCATCGCCAACGCGGACGGGACGTTCCGGATCCAGGGACTGCGACCCGGCACGTACCAGCTTCGCGTCACGTACATCGGTTATGGCCCGAAGACGCAGGAATTCACCGTAACACCCGCCGCGCCCGTTGTCGCCATCGGCAACATCGGCATCTCGAGAGTCGCAGTCGCGCTCGAGGGAGTGCAGGTCACGGCGGAGCGTGAGGCGGTGACGATCGAGCCCGACAGGAATTCATACAAGTCGAAGGATGTCGCGCCCGCCGCCAACAACGCTTCCGAGGTGCTGGAGAACGTTCCCTCAGTCGAAGTCGACGCAGAGGGCAAGGTCAGCCTCCGCGGCAACGAGAACGTGGCGATCCAGATCAACGGCCGTCCCGCTCCGATTCGTGGCGCCCAGCTCGCGGCCTACCTCAAGCAGATCCCTGCCAACGTGCTCGACCGCGTGGAAGTGATCCCCAATCCCTCCGCCAAGTACGATCCGGAAGGAATGGCGGGAATCGTGAACATCGTGCTGAAGGCGAACGTCGATCTCGGCGTGAGCGGCGGGTTCAGCCTTTCCGGCGCAACAACCGACAGGTTCAACACCTCCGGCAACGTCGGATATCAGGTGGGGCCGTACACGCTCTTCTCGAGCTACGGTTACAACTCGGACAAGCGCCCGATGTCGGGAATCAACAACCGCGAGCGCTACGACGCGCTGAGCGCGCCGCTCTCTTTCACTGATCAGGACCTGGATGGCAGCAACTTCAACTCGGGCCACAACTTCACCACGAATTTCGACTACAAGGTGAATGCGCGGGACGTTCTCTCGAACTCGCTCCTGTTCAACAAGCGGCAGAACGGCGAAGACCTGCGTTCGCTGTTCACCGAGCTCGATGCGAGCCGCAGCCCGCTTGATTCGTACGATCGCATTCGCGATCGCGGAGCGGACTCTTGGATGATCGACTACACGCTCGCGTTCAAGCGCACTCTCGAGCCTCGGATGCACGAGCTTTCCAGCGAGATTCGCTACAATCGGTCAACCGATGACGAGATCACGACGCTGTGGAGACAGCCGCTGAACGCCATCGCGCAAACCGAGATCGAGAGAAACACGGCGGACAACCTCACGCAGTCGCTGAACGCGCAGCTCGATTACACGCGCACCCTGGCGGAGAGGACCAAACTCGAAACCGGGTACAAGGGTACGGCGCGCTGGCTCGATCGCGACTATCTCGTCGAGAAGGACATGCTGGGAAGCGGCCAGTTGATCCGCAGCAACCTCAGCAACGATTTCGAGTTCGATGAGACGGTGCAGGCCGCCTATGGCGTGCTCAGCCGCGGCGTCGGCAAGTGGGACCTGCAGGGCGGACTGCGCGCAGAGTACGCGAGCCGCGACTTCTCCCTCGGTTCCTCCGGCGAAAACTTCCCGAAGAGCTACACGAGCCTGTTTCCAAGCGGAGTCGCGAGCTACAAGTTCAACGACCAGCTCAACGGCAAGCTGAGCTACTCGAGACGCATCCGCCGGCCCGGAACCCAGGAGCTCAACCCGTTCCCGCAGTTCATGGACGCGCAGAACGTGTTCATCGGCAATGCGTCGCTGAATCCCGAGTACACGCATGCGATCGAAGGCGGACTCACGCGCACCGGAGCGCTCGGCACGCTTCAGTTCTCGCCCTTCTATCGCCGCACCACTGACGTCATCCGCATTGACATCAACACCGACGACATCATCGACGGGCGCAATGTGACGTCGGTCAGCTTCACGAACCTCGCGACCAGCGATTCGTACGGCGCCGACATGAACGGCACCCTGCGGCTCGGCCCGAAGTTCTCGGCGTTCGGTGCGTTCAACGTCTTCAGGATCGTGACTGACGGTGGCTCCGAGTCGGCCCTGTCTTCCGACGCCGTCACGTGGGCAACGCGCTACAACCTGACGTTCAATCCGACCGACAAGCTCACGCTGCAGGGCAACTGGAACTACCGTGCGCCGATCAATGTCGAGCGCGGCCGGTTCGGATCATCGCAGAATGCCGCATTCGCCGGACGCTACAAGATTCTCGGCGAGAAGGCGACAGTCGCGTTGCGCGTGGTCGATCCGTTCAACACGATCGGCTTCAAGATCCGCACTGGCGACGACAGGGTCATTCAGGTGACCGAGCGGCAGTTCGGAGTTCGCGGAACGTTCCTGAGCTTCCAGTACAACTTCGGGCAGGCGCCGCGGATTCGTCAGCCGCAGCAGCCGCCACAGGAGCCACAGGCGGGTTTCCCGACAGGCTGATGAGATGAGTGACGCGGCCAGAACCGGAGCGCCGACCTGCTATCGCTTCGGCCTGGGGTCGGTGAACACCTCGACCGAAAGATCGAAAGCCCGAAGGTCGCCAGGGCCCAGCGCTCCGACATCCACCATATGGCGTCCGATCTCTTCTCCCTTCTCGTTTTTCACAGTGACGAGAACCATGTACTCCCAGTTCTCGCCAACGTCAGGGTGCCTGATGGAGCCCTCGACATGAAGCGCGGAAAACCCCGGTGCCTTGTGCTTGGCGGTATGCGGCTCCCAGCGCAGGCTTTTCCGGCAGATCGGACAGACGCTTGCGCTCTGGAGTATCGTTGCCCGGCAGTGCGGACAGGTACGAGTTTTTGCCGCGGTACCGCTGGCACTGCTCATGAAGCCGAGCCGACCTCCGTCTTGGGCTTCGCCGGTCGCGGGCTACCTTCTTCCCATCCGAATTCGGCCTGGCCCCGCATGCGGGATCCGGCAGCGACTGTCAGCGAGCCAGCCTTCAGGTCGCCGTTGAGAACTCCGGAGGCAAGAAGCTCGACACGCGATGCAGCGTCGACATTTCCCTCGAGCTCACCCGCGATTGTGACAGTGCTCGCCCTCACTCCGCCGATGACCTTTGCGCCCTGCTCGATGGTCAGGTTGCCCTCGACATTCACATCGCCCTTGAACTGGCCGGCAACGCGGACGTGCCCGGAACCTTGAATCTTGCCTTCGATCGAAAGGTTCGCAGCGATCAGAGTTTCCTTCTGGTCGGCCTGCGACGAGCGCGCCGGCGGGGCATCGTAGCTCGGCGTCGGGCGCGATGCGCTCCCCTCGTTGTTCTGAAGCGATGGATTCGCGGGCATCGCCGGCGGCTCCTTGGTCGAGGTCTTGGGTTCGTTCCAGATTGCCATGGTTCTGACTCCTGCTCTTGTGACAGAGGGTAGCGGGTGTGGCGGCCAGCGGGTGCCCGGCGGCGCTCCCGAACATTACCACGGGACACGGCATCCCGGCACCCCGCTGCGCGGCTAGGGCTCGGATATCGAATCGAACGCCGCCGCCCGACGGGCCTCGGCGTCGGCAATGTTCATCGCTCTTTTTACAACCCCCGATCCGGGCAGGCCGGACTCGGCCACGGTGCTGTCCCGCTCCCGCTGTGTCATCCCTGAACGCGGCTTTCGTATTTCGGGCGCCTCGGCGCAGGCGGCGAGCAGGACCGCGAGGGGCAGCCACATAGATGGTCTGGGCATGATGATGAGACGTGCGAAGGCCGGTCATGGCAACTGCTTACCTCACGCCGCGCAAATCGTCACATCCGTAATGGGAGGCGGGATGAACGGTCACAGGGCTCCAGAACGGATATACATCGGATGCGCGGGATGGAACCTTGCGCGCTCGAGCGCCGGTGACGCCGCCGAGGGGTCACAGCTCGAGCGGTATGCGACATTGTTTCGGGCCACCGAGATCAACACTTCGTTTCATCGCTCCCACCGCCGCGCGACGTACGAGCGCTGGTCGGCAAGCGTCGCACCGTCGTTCCGATTCTCGGTGAAGGTTCCGAAGTCGATAACTCACGAGAAGCGCCTCGTAGACTGCGACAAGCCGCTCCAGAATTTTCTCGGAGAGGTGCTCGGGCTCGGAGAAAAGCTCGGGGCTCTCCTCGTCCAGCTTCCGCCAAGCCTTGAATTCGAGCCGATAGTTGTCGAGAAGTTCTTCGACGGCCTCAGAAGCCGCTATGAGAGGACCGTCGTGATCGAGCCGAGACACAAGACCTGGTTCATGCCGGACTCGAACAGAATGCTGCAGCGGCTGGCGATCACACGTGTTGCGGCGGATCCTGCAATCGTTCCTGCGGCCGCGGAGCCGGGTGGATATCCCGGCAAGGTCTACTTCCGCCTACACGGATCTCCCCAGGTTCATTACTCCTCCTACACGAGCTCATTTCTCGATGGGCTCGCATTCCGGCTCCGCGCGTATGCCCGGGCCGGGGCCAGTGTCTGGTGCATCTTCGACAACACGATCCGCGGATCGTCGACCGCGAACGCCCAGCACCTCATGCGGAAGATCGTGCTCGAGGAAAGGGCATTCACGGCAAGATGATAGTTAGCGCCGGCTAGCGCGGCGCATACATTTGTCGGTTGTGCGACACCCCGAAATTTCACGACCACAGGAAGGCGCCAGCTGACCGTAGATCGCAGAGGGTTCATCACCGGCGGGGCGGGCGCGCTGCTCGGGATCGCCTGCGCTCCGGCAGTGCTCGCGCGCCGCCCTGACCACGAGCTCGTCATCAGGGGCGGCACCGTCATCGACGGAACCGGCACCGATGGTCGAGTGGCGGACGTAGGAGTGACCGGCGGCCTCATCACTGCGATCGGCAGCAACCTCGGCGGACGAGGGCGGGAGGAAATAGACGCGCGGGGAATGGTAGTATGTCCCGGTTTCATCGACATACATTCCCACGGCGATGGAAATCTGACTGAGGATCCCCGGGCAGAATCGGTCGTGAGGCAGGGGATCACGACGATCATCGCCGGCGCCGATGGATCCTCCCGCGCGACCGGCGAATCGGGCCGATCGTTCGCAGGCCACTTCGATTCGATTGACAGGCTCAGGCCCGGTGCGAACGTGGCATCGATGGTCGGGCTGGGGACGGTTCGCGGAGCAGTCGTCGGCGCGGACGACAGGCCTGCAACGCCGGCCGAGCTTTCGCGGATGACAGCGATGGTCGAGGCCGCGCTCGCCGACGGAGCCTGCGGCGCATCCTCCGGACTCGAATACACTCCCGGTGCCTTCGCTACGCGGGAAGAGCTCGTCGCCCTCTGCCGGCCTCTTCGCGCGCGGGGACTGCCGTACGCGACTCACATGCGCAACGAGGACGACCGCCTC
>JBBQZF010000085.1:0-11077 GCA_038208015.1 Gemmatimonadales bacterium | reverse complement strand
CCTGGAGCGCAGCGGTCACTGCGGCGTCATCGCGAGCGAGGAGCTCGAGGAGGCGACGTGCGCCGACCATCACGGGAAGTACGTGGTGCTCTTCGACCCGCTCGACGGCTCGAGCAACATCGACACGAACGTCGGCATCGGCACCATCTTCGCCATCCTGCGGCGGAACGAGCCGAAGCTGGCGCGTCCCAGCCTGACCGACGCGCTACGGCCGGGGCGCGAGATCGTCGCGGCAGGCTACGTGGTCTACGGGCCTTCGACCATCTTCGTGATGTCGACGGGGCAGGGCGCGCACGGGTTCACGCTCGACCCCCAGATCGGCGAGTTTCTGCTTTCACACCCGAACATCTCGACTCCGCGGAGCGGCAGGTACCTGTCGGTCAACGACTCGTACGAGGCGCTCTGGTCGGAGGATGTGCGCGGGCTGATGCGCCGCTACCGCGGGCTCGATGGCGAGCGCGCAGCGATGAGCGTCCGGTATGTCGGCTCTCTCGTCGCGGATTTTCATCGCAACCTTCTCGGCGGTGGCATCTTCGCGTATCCCTCGAACCAGAAGAGCCCCAACGGCAAGCTGCGGCTTCTCTACGAAGCGAATCCTCTCGCGTTCATCGTCGAGCAGGCCGGTGGAGCGGCGATCGACGGCGACAGGAGAATTCTCGACATCGAGCCAACTGACCTGCACCAGCGAACCCCGCTGTACATAGGGAGCAAGGGAGATGTCGAGATAGCGCAGTCAATGCTCCCTCAGTCGGCCAGTGAAGAGATTCCGCTAGCCGCCCGATGAGCTCGCGCGGCGAAGACGCCGCCCCGGCAGCGCACTCTCCGGCAGTGCACTCTCCGGCAGGTATACCGCTGCAGGTGGTTTATCGCCCCGACGACGCGAAGATCGACTACGCGAGCGATCTCAACGACCCGGGGACCTGGCCGTACACCCGGGGAGTTCAGGCCACCATGTACCGTGGCCGTTTGTGGACGATGCGCCAGTACGCCGGGTTCGGCACGGCGCGCGAGACGAACGAGCGGTTCAGGCACCTCCTCGGCGCCGGGCAGACGGGCCTTTCCGTGGCATTCGACCTCCCGACCCAGGTGGGTCTCGATTCCGATTCTCCGCGATCGCTCGGCGAAGTCGGCCGGGCAGGCGTGGCCATAGACAGCGTAGAAGACATGCATCTCCTCCTGGCTGACCTGCCGCTCGATGCAGTGTCAACCTCGATGACGATCAACGCTACGGCAGCAACGCTTCTCGCCATGTACATAGTTGTTGCCGAAGAGCGCGGGATTCCGCGGAGTGCGCTGAGCGGGACGATCCAGAATGACATCCTCAAGGAATACATCGCGCGAGGCACTTACATCTATCCACCCGAGCCAAGTCTCCGCCTCATCGCCGAGGTGTTCCGCTTCTGCGCGTCAGAGGTGCCGGGCTGGAATCCGATTTCAATATCGGGATATCACATCAGGGAAGCGGGAGCCACGGCCATACAGGAGCTGGCCTTCACGCTCGCGAACACTCTCGAGTACGTCGCGCGCGCGGTCGCCGCCGGGCTTCCCGTCGACTCGTTTGCGCCGCGGCTTTCGTTCTTCTTCGCCGCGCACAACGACCTGTTCGAGGAGATTGCGAAATTCAGGGCGGCAAGGCGGATGTATTCAAGACTCATGCGTGAAAGATTCGGAGCATCTGACGCTAGCTGCCGGTTCCGGTTTCACACCCAGACCGGCGGAGTAACTCTCACGGCTCAGCAGCCGCTGAACAATGTCGTCCGTGTCGCGGTTCAGGCACTCGCGGCGACCATCGGTGGAACGCAGTCGCTCCACACGAACGGATACGATGAGGCGCTCTCACTCCCGACCGAGGAAGCCGCAACGCTCGCCCTTCGTACGCAGCAGATCATCGGATATGAATCAGGTGTGGCCGCGACAGCGGATCCGCTTGCGGGTAGCTATTACGTCGAGAACCTGACCAACGAGCTCGAAGCGCGTGCGATGGAGCTCATCCAGCGATCCGATGCGCTCGGTGGGTCGGAAGCGGCCATCGCAGCGGGATTCTTCCAGGAGGAGATCGCGCGCAGCGCTTACGAACATCAGCTGCGAGTCGAGAGCGGCGCGACCACGGTCGTCGGCGTGAACCGGTTTACCGATGGCACTGAGCATCCCCCGATCCCCGTGCCGGATTATTCAGGGCTCGAGCGGGGCCAGGTAGACGCGCTGAAGGACCTCCGGCAACGACGCGACGGGGATGCTGCGCGACAGTCACTGGAACGCCTCGAGCAGGCGGCAACCCACCTGATGTCGCAAGGGCAGCGGGATTCGGAGATCATGGTGGCGATCGTCGATGCTGTGAGGGCCCGGTGCACCGTTGGCGAGATCTCATCAGCGTTTGAGAAGCGCTGGGGCCTGTACCGGGCAGACGCATGAGCGAAGGGGTTTGACCAGACCCGGAGATGTAGCCGGCACAGCGGAATGGGACAGGTACGGGTCGTATTGGGTCGAATCGCGCCCACAGCAGAACTGGCGGCGGCATAGCGACGCGGTAAACCTCCGCCTAATCGAGGAATGGCTTCCGGCCCGCCACTTGAACCGCGTTCTCAAGACCGACCTGTTTGACGAGGCGGTTTCGGGTGGGATCTGCCCGATGCTCGCCGGTCGCGCAACTTCGGTCGTCGGGATAGACGTGTCTGACTCTGTGTTTCGCGAAGCTGCGCGATCATGCGCAACTCTCCTGTGCTCTGGGTCAGATGTTCGCGCGCTGCCGTTCAGGTCGGAAGTTTTCGACGCAGCGGTATCACTTTCGACTCTCGATCATTTCGCCGGGACTGGCGACGTGGTGGATGCCGTAAAGGAGATTTACAGGGTTCTGGCTCCAGGCGGAGTCCTGATCCTGACTCTGGACAATCTCGCAAACCCCATAATCACACTGAGGAATTCACTTCCGTATCGCGTGACTCACGCTGCCGGACTCGTCCCGTATCCGGTTGGCCGGACATTCGGGCCCGAAGCGGCGCGCTCCCTTGTCGAGAAGGCGGGTTTTCGCGTGAGCGAGGTGACCGCGATCATGCATGCCCCGCGGGTGCTGGCGATTCCGCTGATGAGCGCGTTCGGCGGCAAAGCAAATGGCCGAGTTGACCGTTTGTTGTCGCGAGCGGCGATGCGGTTTGAGGGTTTGCGCGGCCTGAAAAGCCGCTTCAGGACCGGGCACTTTATTGCGATCCGCGCGGAAAAACTGGTTGACTGATCGGCGATTGCAGTAAGTCCTGGGTCTGGCAGGGACAGGTCAACGGGGCCATGCAAACCGGGAGAGCGCGGCCCGCTGTCCGTTACCTGCCGGTGCTTCCTGCTGCCTGCCTCCGTCAAGACAGAGCACCCTGTCTTGCAGGGAGCAGGTTGCAGCTAGCCTCCGCGGGGCGCAGACAGCAGGCGACACTTGGTAGAACGATCGCTCGCCAGGGGCGACCCTTCATGACAGGCCGTCAATCTGTGCCACCCCGGCGTGCAATGAGGTTGAGACTAGCCCCGTATTTCCGTAACTTTCAAGGTTGGTACCCTGCCGCCCTTCCCCCCGCAATACAGAGAATGCCGCTTCACGAGTTCAGGTGCCCCCAAGGGCATGATTTCGAAAAATTCTATCGCTCGATAGCCGCCGCCCAGTCGGAGGAAAAATGTCCGGAATGCGGGGGAGTCGCAGGACGGCTGATGTCTGCGTCCGGTCTCGTCTTCAAGGGTTCCGGGTTCTACATCACTGACTACGGCAAAGACGGAAAAAAGGCGGAGCGGGACGCGGCGACGGCTCGCGAAGCAAAGCCAAAGCCGGCAGCAGCGGAAACAAAAACTCCTGACACACCGGCGGCTCCGGCCGATAAGGCCGCCGCAACACCAGCTAAGCCTGCGCCTGAGGCGAAGCCGGCTCCTGCCCCAAAGCCGGCGCCCGCACAGAAAAGAGCTGAATGACGGCCGCCGAGAAAATCCGCGCGGAGCTGATTGCCGCCGCGCGCGACATCGGTGCGACCGAAACCATCGACCCCATCATCGAAAGGCCGCGCGACGCATCGCTCGGTGACTGGACAACCAACCTTGCGATGACGCTCGCGAAGCCACTCAAGAAGCGGCCCGCGGAGATTGCCGGATTGCTGCGCGACAGGATGAGCCTGGCCGGCGCGGGAGTCGAGAGAGTCGACATTGCCGGGCCGGGATTCATGAACTTCTTCCTGAAACCGGCAGTGATTGCGGAGGCAGTGCGTCAGATAGTTGCGGATGACGCACTGTTCGGGAGAAGCGAAGGCGGGCAGGGCAAGGCGGTCAACGTCGAATTCGTGTCGGCAAACCCGACCGGTCCCCTCCACGTTGGACACGGCCGCCAGGCGGCACTCGGCGATGCGATTTCGACGCTTCTCGAATGGACAGGCTGGCGGGTGTCACGTGAGTACTACTACAACGACGCCGGCGTACAGATAGAAAACCTTGCGGCGAGCGTGACGGCGTGGCTCGTGGCAGGCGAGGCTGAGCCGGATATCCCCGAAGGCGGCTACCATGGAGAGTACATCAGGGAGATCGCTGAGCGCTTCAGGATTGAGCAGCGCGAGGCGAAAGCGACTGATGATGGCGATGCGATCCGGCACTTCGCCGTAGCCGCTCTACGAGCCGAGCAGGACCTCGATCTCCAGGCTTTCGGCGTGAAGTTCGATACGTACTTCCTCGAGTCATCTCTCTATTCCGGTGGAAAGGTCGAGAGCACGGCCAAGGCTCTCACCGAAGCCGGAATGACGTATGAGTCGGAGGGTGCACTCTGGCTTCGCACGAGCGCCCTCGGCGATGACAAGGACCGCGTGATGCGCAAGAGCGATGGCAGCTTTACCTACTTCGTGCCTGACGTAGCATACCACGTGACGAAGTGGGAACGCGGATTTCTCCGCGCGATCGATGTCCAGGGCGCAGACCACCATAGCACCACTACCCGTGTCCGCGCCGGCCTCCAGGCCCTCGGCATCGGCATAGGACCCGGTTACCCCGAGTATGTCCTGCATCAGATGGTAACGGTGATGAAGGGCGGAGAAGAGATGAAGATCTCGAAGCGCGCAGGAAGTTATGTCACTGTCCGCGACCTCATCAACGAAGTCGGCCGCGATGCAGTGCGATTCTTTTTCCTGATGCGGAAGAGCGACTCGCAACTCGTCTTCGACATCGATGTTGCCTTGAAGCAGTCAGAGGAAAATCCGGTTTATTACGCCCAGATGGCGCATGCACGCATGTGCGGAATCTTTCGCGTCGGAGAGGTCGATCGCGAAAAATTCAGCGCCGCGGATGTGGACCTCTCGGTGCTCCGGGAACCGGAGGAGCTCGAGCTGATAAAGGCGCTCGCCGATTTCCCCCAGACCGTGATCGGAGCTGCAGAGAGTCTCGAGCCGCACCGGATCACTACATACCTGACGGAGACTGCGCAGCTGGCACACCTGTGGTATCACAAGCACCATGTGCTGGGAGAGCCTGACGAGATACTCAAGGCGCGCCTCGCGCTCGCCCGGGCAAGCCAGATAGTAATTCGAAACTCCCTCACGATCCTGGGCATCGAAGCTCCGGAACGCATGTAGCTCCTGACGGGCTCAATCACTCTCTCGCAAAGACAAATGTCAGTTCTCGTGGTGGGATCAGTCGCCCTCGACTCGGTCGAAACTCCCTTCGGCAAAGCCGATGACGTACTTGGCGGATCTGCAACGTTTTTTTCCGCCGCGGCAAGCATCTTTACGCCGGTTCAGCTCGTCGGCGTGATCGGCAGCGATTATCCGGTGGAGAAACTCGAGCCGCTGGTGAAGCGGGGAGTCGACCTCGCCGGGCTCGAGCGCGCTGACGGTTCATCTTTTCGCTGGCGCGGCCGGTACAGCCATGACCTCAATTCGGCGGAAACTCTCGAGACGCATCTCGGTGTATTCTCGCGGTTCAGTCCCAAGATCCCTGAGCAGTTCAGGAATGCCCCGTTCGTCTTTCTGGGGAACATCGACCCGCGGCTGCAACTCGATGTGTTGAAGCAGGTCGAGCGTCCGAAGCTCGTTGCCTGCGACACGATGAATTTCTGGATCCAGAGCAGGCGCCCCGATCTGGTGGAGCTGCTTTCTCACGTCGATCTAGTGACCCTCAACGACGGCGAAGCGCGACAGCTCACCGAGAAGGTGAATCTCATGCAGGCGGCCAAGTGGATAATGGACTGCGGCCCGAAGCACGTGATAATCAAGAAAGGCGAGCACGGTGCATTCATGTTCAACCGCGAAAGCATCTTCTTTGCGCCCGCATTCCCGCTCGAGAGCGTCTTCGATCCGACGGGTGCTGGTGACTCGTTCGCCGGAGGGTTCATTGGATACCTCGCGCGAACGGGCGACCTGAGCGAAGCGAACATGAGGAGAGCGGTGATGTACGGCTCGGCGATGGGATCGTTCGCAGTGGAGAAGTTTTCGACCGAGCGCCTGATGACGCTCACGCGCGGGGAACTTGCGTCACGCATCGGTGAGCTGAAGCGCCTGGTGGCGTTCGAGGAGGAGCTGCCCGCTTGAGCGGCGAAGCACTACAGTACCGAAGTGCCGGCGTCGACCTCGGCGCGTCTGACGATGCGAAGTCGCGGATCGCCAAGCTCGTGTCATCAACCTTCACCAGTGGCGTACTCGGAGCGTTCGGGGGATTCGGCGGAATGTTCCGCGTCCCGCCGGGCATGCGGTCGCCTGTGCTCGTCGCCAGCGCCGATGGAGTCGGGACCAAGATCAAGGTCGCGATCGAGAGCGGCCGCAACGACACGATAGGTCACGACCTCGTCAATCACTGCGTCAACGACATCCTTGTCCAGGGCGCGAAGCCGCTCTTTTTTCTCGACTACGTCGCGTTCGGAAAGCTCGATCCCGTGACACTCGAGCAGGTCGTCTCCGGCGTCGCCGCAGGCTGCCGGGAGAATGAATGCTCGCTCATTGGCGGTGAAACCGCGGAGATGCCGGGGCTTTACGTGCCGCCCGACTATGATCTCGCGGGTTTCATAGTCGGAGCAGTGGAAGAGGATGAGATCCCCGGCCCGCAGAAGGTGCGCGACGGCGACGTCCTGATCGCGTTCGAGAGCTCGGGTCTCCACACCAACGGCTACTCGCTTGCGCGAAAGATCGTCAGCGAGCGGATGAACCTGCGAGTCGACCAGCCGTTTCCGGGAATCGATGCAACCGTTGGGGACGTGCTGCTCGCAGTCCATCGATCATACCTTCGGGCTCTTGCCCCGACGCTCGGGAAGATCAACGCGATGGCGCACATTACCGGAGGCGGCCTCCCGGGAAATCTCGAACGGGCTCTTCCCGCAACGCTTGATGCGCATATCGACTCGGGTACATGGGAGATTCCACCGGTGTTCACTGCACTTCAGGAAGCAGGCAAGGTTGCGCGCGACGAAATGTTCAGGGTGTTCAACATGGGGGTCGGCATGGTCACTGTCGCTGCCGCCGAAGCAGCTGACGAAATCATCGGCACTGCCCGGGTCGCCGGAACAACCGGGTGGGTCATTGGCGACGTCAGGCCAGGCACTGGCGAGGTAGTGATTGCCTGAGGACCGTGCCGCTGCTGACAACGCGCGGATGGACCGTGCACTTGCTTTGGCCGAGGGTGGCTGGGGGCAGACGTCGCCAAATCCGATGGTGGGGGCGGTGATTTTTGCAGACGGCGAGAATGTCGGGGAGGGATTCCATGCGAGCTTCGGCGGCCCCCACGCTGAAGCCGGCGCAATTGCCGCAGCCGGAGATCGCGCACGAGGCGCGACTATGTACGTGAACCTCGAGCCATGCAATCACCACGGTCGAAACCCGCCCTGTGCAGACGCCATAATCGCGGCGGGAATCCAGCGCGTCGTTGTCGCGGCGCGCGATCCGAACCCGGTTGCCGCCGGGGGCGTCGAGAGCTTGCGCGCTGCGGGAATAGATGTCGACGTGGGGATTCGGGAGAACGAAGCCCGTGAGCTCAATGCGCCATTCTTTCAGGCAGCGACCGGGGGCAGGCCGTGGATCACTCTCAAGCTCGCCATGTCGCTCGACGGCGCGATCGCGGCGGCGAGTCGAAAGCGCGGATGGATGACAAACGAGAAGTCGACCGCGGCAGTCCATCGCCTGCGCGCAAACAGTGACGCCATCGCGGTCGGGATTCTTACTGCAATCGCTGACGATCCACAGCTCACGGCGCGTACCGAGCCGCCTCCGCGCATGACTCCGCTGCGGGTCATTTTCGATCGATCCGCGCGACTGCCGGCCGATTCGACCCTGGCCAGAACGGCGCGGAATATTCCGACGCTCCTGGTCACCGCAATGGAAGTCTCTTTCCCTTCAGCGCTCGAGGACTGCGGGATAGAGTCGATTCAGACACGCGACCTTTCAGAGGCGATAGCCAGGTTGAAGGAGCGGGGGATCAATTCAATCCTCGTCGAGGGGGGCGCAGGGCTCGCGGCGTCGTTCATTGCCGGCGGGTGGGTTGACCGCCTCGTGATCTTCCGCGCGCCTATCGTGCTTGGCGAAGGCGCCCTGAACGCGTTTGCGGGGATCTCGTCGCACGAGGTCGAGCACGCACCGCACTTCGACCTCCTGCGCTCCGAAGCACTTGGCGGGGACGTGATGTCGGTCTATTCGGGCATGCGCTGATGTTCACCGGGCTTGTCGAGTCGGTCGGAACGATCGCGTCGGTCGAGAAGGTCGAAGAAGGCGTCGTGCTCAGCATCGACAGCTCGTTCTCCGGATTGGTCGATGGAGAAAGCATCTCGGTCAACGGTGTCTGCCTGACCGTCACCGGAGCGACCGGCGGCTGGTTCAGCATTGCGGCAATGGTTGCCACGATGAGCCGCACGACGGTTGGGGAGTGGGCGGCGGGGCGGCGGGTCAACCTCGAGCGGGCCGTTCGGGCAGACGGCCGGCTGGGCGGTCACATCGTGCAGGGTCACGTCGACGGAGTCGGCGCGATCGAGGCTCTCGAACCCCGGGGCGACGCGACGCTGATGGACATCGGACTCCCCGCGGGCCTCTCGGAGACACTTGTTCTCCACGGATCCATTGCCCTCGACGGGGTGAGCCTTACCGTTAACCGCCTCGAAGGTGATAAGTTGCAGGTAGCGCTGATCGACTACACCCTTCGCAACACAACCCTGGGAGAGCTCCGGGTCGGCGATAGGGTGAACGTCGAGACCGATGTCATCGGAAAGCACGTTCGAGCATTGGTCGCGCCGTACCTGAACCGTTAGCCCGCGAGCGGGCTCGAGGCATGACAATGCGATTCGGAACCGTCGAGCAGGCGATCGCCGACATCAAGGCGGGAAAACTTATCCTCGTTGCAGACGACGAGGACCGCGAGAACGAGGGCGACCTCATCTGCGCGGCTCAGCTCGTGACCCCCGAGCTCGTCAACTTCATGATAAGAAAGGCCGGGGGCTGGATCTGTTTGGCCCTCACCGGTGAGCGAGCTGACCAGCTTCAGCTTCCGCAGCAGAGCGACGAGAATACCGAGGAACAGCGCACGGCCTTCACCGTGAGCATCGACGCCGCCGCGAGATTCGGCGTGACGACGGGCATCAGTGCGCAGGACCGCGCGCGAACGATCCGGGTTGCAGTCGATCCCGCCACCGTTCCCGCCGATCTTCGGCGGCCCGGGCATATCCCGCCCCTCCGCGCGCGGGACGGCGGAGTGCTGCAGCGCGTCGGGCACACCGAGGCCGCCGTAGACCTGGCCCGTCTCGCCGGTCTTTATCCGGCCGGGGTCGTGTGCGAAGTGCTAAACGAGGACGGCACGACAGCCCGCCGCCCACAACTCGAGGAGTTCGCGGAGCTTCACGGGCTGACGTTCATAACCGTGGCTCAGCTGGTTGCCCACCGGCTCAAGGCTGAGCGGCTCGTCCACCGTGTCGCGGAAGCGCGGCTCCCGACCGAGTTCGGCGTGTGGAAGGTCGTCGGATATCGCAACGATGTCGATCACCACGAGCACGTCGCCCTGGTGTTCGGCGAGGTTGATGAAACCAGCACCCTTGTGCGCATGCACTCGAAGTGCCTCACCGGCGACGTCTTTCACTCGCTCCGCTGCGACTGCGGCTGGCAGCTTCACACCGCGATGAAGACGATTTCGGAGGAAGGGCGAGGCGTGATCGTGTACCTCGACCAGGAAGGGCGGGGTATCGGCCTGCTCAACAAGCTGAAGGCGTACGAGCTCCAGGATACCGGTGTGGACACTGTCGAGGCGAACGAGCAGCTTGGCTTCAAGCCCGACCTGCGAAACTACGGCATCGGCGCGCAGATACTGCTCGATCTCGGGGTGCGGAAGCTTCGCCCGCTTACGAATAATCCGCGCAAGCTCGTCGGACTCGAAGGTTATGGGCTCGAAGTCGAGGAAAGGGTGGCGATAGTCCCCATCGCGACCGAGGAGAATTCAGGATATCTCGACGCGAAGCGCGACAAGCTCGGACACCTGCTAGCCTCGTGAATGGCTGAGTTCTCGGGCACTCCCGCCGGCGCAGGCCGGCGAGTGGCGGTCGTCGCAAGCCGCTTCAATGAAACCGTCACCCGCGCCCTCGTCGAAGGTGCGCTCGATGCGCTCGTCAGGCACGGCACCGCATTCGACGACATAGACGTTTTCTGGGTCCCCGGTGCATGGGAGCTTCCGCCGGCAGTCCGGCAGGCCATGCGGACCGAACAGTACGATGCGGTAGTTGCGCTTGGCGCCGTGATTCGCGGCGATACCCCGCACTTCGAATATGTTGCCGGCGAAGCCTCCCGTGGGCTCGCCGACGCGTCGCGCGATTCGGAGATACCGCTCGGATTCGGGCTTCTTACCTGCGACACGATGGACCAGGCAGTGGCGCGCAGCGGCGGCGAACATGGAAACAAGGGATGGGACGCGGCGGTCGCTGCGCTCGAGATGGCGGACCTGCTCGACCAGATGAGCGGTCCCGATGAGAGTTGAGTCTCGCGGGCGGGCGCGAGCGCTCCAGGCGCTCTACGCGTGGGACATGCGCTCGGGCGAAGACCTCACGCGCGTTGCGGCAAAGGTGTGGGACGATCTCGCTGTCGCACCCGAAGAACGAAAATTCGCCGGCGGCCTC
>JBBQZF010000084.1:0-11120 GCA_038208015.1 Gemmatimonadales bacterium | reverse complement strand
CTCATCAGCGCGACGACCGCGCTCGAGTCGAGTCCGGCGCTCAACCAGGCGCCGACAGGAACATCGCTCATAAGATGGAGCCGTACCGTCTCCGTGAGCTGTTCCTCGAGTGCCTCGGCCCATTCGCCGCGGCTAAGCCTCGGTTGGCGTTGCGCTGAAAAATCCACGTCCCAGTACTCCTGGATGTTTGCCTGGCCATCCTCGTAGACGAGAAAATGGCCGGGAGGAAGGCGGCGGATATCAGTGAAGAACGTTTTCGGAGTGCGAGCCAGGCCGAGGGTCATCAGGTCAGCGAGCGCGAGCACGTCGAGCTTGCGGTCGATGCGCCCGGTGGCGAGGATCGCCTTCTGCTCCGAACCGAAGTAGCAGGCGTCGCTGCTCAGTGAATAGTGGAGCGGCTTGATGCCCAGCCGGTCGCGCGCAAGCATAAGGCGGCGATTGCGCGCATCCCAGAGCGCGAAAGCGAACATGCCGCGGAGGTATTGGAGGCACTCGACCCCGTAGTCCTCGTACAGGTGAACGATCACCTCGATGTCGGAATGCGTTCGAAGATGATGCCCGGCCGAGATGAGCTTCGTGCGCAGAGCCTCGTGGTTGTAGATCTCCCCGTTGCACACCACGGTCACCGTCCCGTCTTCGCTGGAGATGGGCTGGTCGCCCGTCTCCAGGTCGACGATACTGAGACGAGTCATACCGAGGCCGATTCCCTTAGCGGCGTGAAAACCGCGGCCATCGGGGCCGCGGTGATGGAGGCTCGCCGTCATCCGGGCCAGCATCTCCTGCTCGACCGGGCGTTCACTGTCCGAATACGCTACGCCACAGATTCCGCACATTGGTGAGCTCGAGGGTCGGGTATTGGAAACTTACAGCCGGTGGTCTTGCCGAACAAAACCCGAAAGGGTACGTTTCCGACCTCGATTTCATTTGGAGATGAGAATGGCGACCGGAATACGAAAGAGCGGCGAGTTCTGCTGGATCAACATGCTTACATCGAACCCGGCCGAGGCTCGCGAGTTTTTCAGGGGGGTTTTCGGCTGGACCTACAAGGATCTTCCCTCCATGGGAGGCGGCCTCATCAACGCCAACGGTCACGAAGTCGGCGGGCTGTGGGATCTCGACGGACCCAACACTCCCCCGGGTACTCCGCCTGGCATTGGCGTGATGGTGAAGGTCGACAACGCGGACGAGGCCGCCGAAAAAGTCCGGTCGCTTGGCGGCCAGGCGCATCCACCGATGGACATCATGACAAACGGCCGCATGGTCGCGTGCACAGATCCATCAGGCGCGAGCTTCGATCTCTGGCAGGCTCTGGATCAACCCGGCTCGACCGCCGACACCTTTCAGCACGGAGTGCCGAGCTGGTCGGAGCTGCTCACGAAGGATACGGAGCGCGCCGGCGAGTTCTATGAGAAGCTGTTCGGATGGTCTGCGAGCGAAACGGACATGGGGCACATGACGTACACCACCTTCAAGCTTGACGACGACTACGCCGGCGGCATGATGCAGCTCTCTCCGGAGATGGGTGACATGCCGACGGGGTGGTCTACGTATGTCACGGTAAACGACGTCGACGAATCAGCGGAGAAAGCGACCGGGCTCGGCGCCCACGTGTTCATGCCGGCCATGGACGTACAGACTGTCGGAAGGATGGCGGGTATCGCATCGCCCCAGGGGTTGACCTTTTACGTGATCAAGTACGCCCAATAAAGCTCAATTCGGGTCGCAGGAACGACAGTCTAGAATCGCTAATCCTGACTTGAGCGTGCCCGCATTTGGCCGCGATCGATCGCGAGAGACGCGCCGCCGCAGGTTGAAGGCAGGCGCAGTCCCAGCACGAGCTCACGGACCATTACGACCAGTAGCCACATCCCTGATTGCGCGCAGCATCGCTCTTCGAATCAGTCCGCTTCCTGGCCTGACAATCGTCCAGTAGGCGAGGAAGCGAATCCTTGCCTTCCGGTCTGCGCACAGCACCCGCGTCTCGGTCGAGAGCCTGACCTCCCTCACTCCGATCTCCTCGATACGAAAATTCCAGACGGCACGCGCTGAGCCGGGGGCGGGAGGAATGGAGCGGAACGCATCAGCATCAGGCGTTTTGAGACATCCATCCATAGTCCAGAATTTTCCCTCGAGTCCAATCACGAGCTCGTCAGGCCTGCATTCTTCCAGAACTCGAAAGCCGCGTTGCTCGAATGCCGCAAGCGTAACGGCCTCGCGACGCGCGGAGCTGATATCCATTGTTCGCCTTCGGAGCAAAGCTGCGGGCAGAGCGCGAAGCAGGAGCAGCGACCTGACGATGGTACCGTGAGCAAGGTCGGCCGTCATGATGGCGGCGTACGTCGTCTCGAGAGGGGCGGGAACTACAATCGAGTGACGCTCACGCACGTCCCATTTCGGCAGGTACTTGTCGATCAGAAGCAAGGTCGCGCCGACCTCCACTCTCGTTCTTCTGGGCTGTATGCGGAGTAGAACAGTGACATCACGACGCAGTCGCTCCCTAGAAGAAGAAGAACGACCCGCCGGCACCTTCGAATCTCGGATTGACGATGTTGTTGAAGATCGAGCCGAAACTGTAAGTAAGGCTTACGCCGGCGAAATACCGGTACGAAGTCTCCAGCTGCCTGCGCTGGAGCAGGATCTCTTCATCCGTCGCGGCGCCCCTGGGCAGATGGAGCTGATCACGCACGAGGGCGGCGCTACCGAACAGATTGACGCTGAAGCCCTTGAAGAGGCGCGCGTTGAGGCTGTTGAACAATACGACACGCCATTTGCTGAAATCGTCGAGAAAGTTGGCGCCCTCGAGAGAGGCAGAAACGGAGCCCCACGGCTGCGTCGCCGAGAGCGAAGCGACGAGCGCCTGGTCCGGCCTGACTTCCGATATTTTCCCGAATATGGTGGTATCCCGGTAACTATACGAGTTGATCCCGGCCGAGTACTGGAGAGTGAGCGACTTTCGGGTTGACTGGGAGTAGGGGAAAAAATTGTACTCGATCGCGGGGGCGAATCGCGCTGCAAGCTTCTGGTTGAGGAACGTAGAAGACGTGAGAGACGCACGCTGCCCGGCAGACCAGTGGTCGGTAAGGCTTTTCACGATCAACTCGCTCATTCCGTAGGACCTCGCGTAACTCCTGAACTTCGCTCCCTCGCTGAAGGTGAAGCTGCTTTCGTTGTAGCTCCCGCTCACGCTCGTATTGACCTTCAGCGTTTTCGTGAGGCGGTTCGCCGACAGGGAGCCGTTGAGGTTCATGAACCGCTGCGAGCTCTCACCGTTGAAGTTGCCGCCTGCCCGCGCCCTGAACACCCAGAAATTCCACGGATCCTTAGCGACAGCAACGGCGGTACCTGCCTGCACTGCCGGCTTGGCGTACGTGATGCGAAGCCCCTCCGCGGCCGGCGTGTTCGCTACGAACCTCACCAGGCCCAACGCCAGCGTGCGCGCGATGCCCTTGCGCCTGTCGTCACTCGTCGCGGCATTGGGCGAGATAAAGTGGAGTGTGTCGGAGGCACCCGCCAGCTCTTTGAGCCCGATGAAATTCAACGTGTAGTCGGTGCCACCACCACCTGTGGCCTGCGTAGTCACGAGCACGTGGAGCGATGCATCGTTTCGGTCTCTCACGTAGTCCACGAACGGCACTTCGGTGCGGAAGTAGTCGAAGTCGCAGCCGGAGGAGTTGCAGTCGAGAAAGACCCTGAGTGGCAAATCCTGCCGCTGGTGCTGCGCGTTCGCAGGCTGGAGGAATCCTGCCGAGATGAGCGCAAGCGGGAGAAGACAACGGAGCAGTTTCACGGTGCAAACATATTCCAACGAACCGCCTCAGGCGAATCATGCACATTCCTGACGCCGGCTTGCCCAGTCTTATCGAGTAGAATAAAGCAATGAAGGCACGCGTCAGGCGGGGACTTCCCCACTTCCACCGATATCGAAGCATGATTCTGCGCCGCACCCCTCGGAAGCGTTGCCGTATATTCCTGCGTTGAGGAATTTGTCCGTTCCGATCGCTCAAACACCCAGGGAGACCACATGATCGCCCGTAGATTCGTAACGATACTCGGCGCATTCCTTCTGATTGAAGGAATCTGGGGCCTGTTCAGTCCAGTGGTGTTCGGCGTGCTGACAACAAATCTCCTGCATGCCGTGATTCACATCGCGCTTGGAGTGACTGGACTGCTTGCGGCGCGGGGTGCTGCTGCCGGCAAATACTTGATGTTCGTCGGAGCGCTTCTGCTTGTCGTCGGTATTCTGCGCTTTGTGCCGGGAGCGTCTGATCTCGTTGTGTCGCTTCTCAACGTGAACGTTGCAGTCGCCTGGGTGAACATCATCGTCGGAGCCGCAGCGCTGATTGTTTCAATGACTGACAGGAATCCGGGAACTGCGCAGGAAGTAGATTCACGCTGATCGAACCAGCCAAACTCAAGGAAATTCAAGTGATCAAGCTGATAGTTGCCATCAAGCGGAACGCCGCGATGTCGCCGACTGAGTTTCACGATTACTGGCGTACGACGCACTCGGAAAAGGTTCGCGCTCTGCCTGCCTCGAAGCGATACATCCGCAAGTATGTACAGGCGCACACGCTTATCAGCGAGTACGCAGCGGGCGAACCCGCATTCGATGGCACCGCTGAGCTGTGGTTCGATTCCATCGCGGACAAGGACGCCTTCTATTCCGACCCCGAGTACCTCTCTCAGGTCAACCCGGACGAGAAGGTGTTTGCTGACATGACCACGACGCTCTTCTTCGTGACGGAAGAGGAAGTCGTCGTGGGCTGAAGGCGGCGCGCAGCGAGCAGTGGCTCGCTGCTTGGCGACAATACCATTAGTCAAACAGCCTGACCCGGATTGTGAGGGGAAATGCTGACTGCGACACGCGGCTGATTACGGTACATGCCGCCCTCCGGCCCACATTGCGGGTCCACCTGCGGTGAGGTCACGTGAGAAGTCCAGTCGAGGTCGTCAACGCAGTATTTGCAGCTCTGAACTCTGCGGATTGGGCAGGGCTGGCTGAGCTATGCGACCCGGTAAGCCTCCGGGCGTTCAAGCGCGAGATCCTGGATGAGTTCTCTGATACCGGGGAGGATCTGTCCCTCGATATCGAAAGCCTGATGGAAGCCGAACCCGACCTTCCACGCGAGGTCGCGGAGTATCAGCTAGCCCAGATGAACAAGTACATGGATCCCGCTTACCGCCTCGAATCTCAGCTCCATGCGGTATCGAGCGTCGAACAGCTTCGTGGGATGGACCCCGGCAGAGTCTTCGCTCGATGGCTCCAGGCACGATCGCCGGAAAACTTTCGCCAAAACGGAAAAGAAGCCGGTGAGCCATGGGAGCTACCGGAGCCTAAGGACGAATCACGCAAGGCCACCAGCGCGTACCGGTACACCGCGATTGGTTCCGTCCCCGACAGTCCCGAAATCGCTTATGTCATCTATCGGAAGTCGGCGGAGGTGACCGATATCTATCCGGGGTTGATGGACGACTGGGCAGCGCTCAGGCCCGCCGATGAAGTCGAGCTCGCCCGGATTACGCATTTCCTGCATACGCCCCGGGTCGCGACCTGCCGCAAGCAGGCCGACGGGACATGGCGAATTGTGGCCGACAGCAGCCTTCTGCTGACCGGCACGCTCCAGGTAGTGGAAATCCGACGCGACTGACATCTGGCGCTCCCCCCGCAAATCAACGGGTGTCGCGGATGCGATGGCATTTGCGCATATTATTATGGCCATATGACCAACAGCCCGTGACTGCCGCCACGCTTGCCGCGGTCCTCGGTGGCCAGCGAACTCTCCGCAGGGAAGTGAGCTCGGATTTCGACCTCGCCGCCGCCGCCCTGGCTGGTATTCCCGCAGCCGCAGCGGGACGAGTCATCGAATCCGGGCTGCTCGATCCCGACGAGCTGTACGACCTGGTAATTCCGCGCCGTACACTTGATCGTCGCCACGAATCGGGTGAACCCCTGACAGTCAGCGAGTCGGACCGCCTCCTCCGTGTGGTCGGGACCATCGTGCGGGCGACCGAAGCGCTGGGCGATTCGGAGAAGAGCAGGAAATGGCTCCGAACGTCCAATCGCGCCCTGCGAGGAGAAACGCCATTGTCACTCCTCAGAACAGACATCGGCGCACGACTGGTGGAGCGCGTGCTCGGCAGAATCGAGCATGGGATCTACAGCTAGCCGCAAGAACGCCTCACCTTGGTTGTATGGCGGATATGCAGGCGGGCTCAGCAGGCACTCGACGGGGACGGAGCTCGCCTCCACGGCGGCCGATGGAACAGTGAAGGCGTTGGCGTCATCTATACATCGAGCTCGCTGTCGCTCGCCGCGCTCGAGATGCTGGTGCATCTCGAGCCGCTCATAATGCCGGACGACCTCGTCGCGCTGCAAATAGAAGTGCCGGACCGACCGCATGAATTTGCGTACGCCGACGCCGATCGCCTGCCCTCGGACTGGAGAGATTACCCGGCGCCAGATTGGGCGGCAGAGCTTGGTGATACCTGGATAAAGGAGGGTGATTTTCTCCGCCTTGGCGTACCTTCGGCAGTGATTCCATCGGAGTACAACATCCTGATCAATCCGGCCCACGATGGGATGCGGTCTGTCAGGGTGATGTCATCGCGGGCGTTTAGCTTCGATACGCGCCTCATCTAGCGTCAGCCGGTGTTCCGCAGCCCCTGCGCGACTCCGCTGAGCGTCGTGACAAGCGCCTCCTGTAGTACCGAGCGCTCACCATCACCGGAATCCGCCTCTACCGACGCCAGCTTCTTCTTCATGAACGAGATCTGAAGCAACGACAGCGCATCGACATAAGGATTCCGCAACGCAATTGCAGCCTGGAGAACTGTGTTGTCATCGAGCAGGTGATCCGTCCCCCGAATGCGCATCAGCGTTGAGACCGTCAGCTCGAACTCGGCGCGCAGCCGCTCGAGCAGGTCACGCTCAGGATCGCCGCCAAGCTCAGCCACGTAGGCCTCGCCAATCTCCAGATCCGCCTTTGCACACACCATCTCGATCTTCGAGAGAAGATCGTCGAAGAACGGCCACATCTTCGTCATGCGGGCAAGGAGATCGAGACCGCCAGGCTCAGCAGCCATTTCCGAAAGAGCCGTACCCGCCCCCAGCCAACCGGGAAGCATGATGCGCGTCTGAGTCCACCCGAATCCCCACGGTATCGCGCGAATTCCGTCTATCCCCTTCTTCGCGCCTGGACGATACGCCGGCCGGGATCCGAAACGTGCATGCGCGAGCTCACCGGCAGGCGTAACCGTCTGGAAGAAATCGAAGAGGGCATCACCCTCATGCGCGAGCTCACGATATACCTCGAGCGACCGCGCGGCGAGACGCTTCATGACTTCGTCAAAGCGGTCGACCTCTTCGGCTTCAACACCGTCTCGCCAGTCACTGAACGCCTGCAACAGCACACCCGACAAAGTCACCTCGAGAGTACGCTCGGCGATCTGAGCAAGGCCGAACTGCTGGGAGATTATCTCGCCCTGCTCGGTGATCTTGATCCGCCCGTCAACAGTCCCGGGCGGAAGAGCAGCGAGGGCGCGGTACACCGGTGAGCCGCCACCGCGTCCGACACTCCCGCCGCGGCCATGGAACAGCCGGAGATCAACTCCGGCGCCGCGATAGACATCGGCGAGCTCCTGCTGCGCGACATACAATGCCCACGATGATGCGATTATCCCCGCATCCTTTCCTGAATCGGAGTAGCCGATCATCACCTCCTGCCGGTTGCCTCTCGCCGCAAGCTGCCGCCGATACACTTCATCGGCAAACAGCGAGCTCATGATCTCCGGGGCACGCTCGAGGTCGTCGAGAGTTTCGAACAACGGCACGACGTCAATCCGCGACACTGGCGGATCTGCGGCCAGGTCGACCAGGCCGGACTCACGCGCAAGCAACAACACCCGGAGGAGATCGTCGGCGGAAGTCGTCATCGACACTATGTAGGTCGAGACAGCACTTTCTCCGAGTTCGAGTTGCATGGTCCTTATCGCCGCAAATGTATCGAGAACACGCTGCGTCTCCTCGTTCACGCTGGTATGCGCAGCAGCAAGTGGACGTCTGCCCAGGAGCTCGCTGCGGAGCGCATCACCTTCCAGCGGCCCTGCACCGACCTGCGACGCAATCTCATCCACAGCGGCAGCATGCACCGAGGCGTGATCGCGAATGTCTGTAACGAACCCATGAAAGCCGTGCGCGCGAACACTGGCGAGGAGCGGCGCGACGAGCGTGCGATGCGCCTGCTCCGCGCCTGCCGTGATCAGCGTCTCGCTCACCAGGAGCAGGTCGTTCTCGAACGCGGCCGCATCGGGATAGGCTGCCGGCATGTGCGCAGGGAGCCCCGCATCGCGGGCGGCAACGAGCTCGCGGGTAGCAGCCATTCTCGCAGCCATGAAGCTGACCTTCAACCTCAGCGCCTCGTCCTCATTGCGCCGCGCGTTCGCTTCCCACACTGCGGGCAGAGCATCCTTGTCGAGAGCGAGCGACTCGCGCAACGCATCTGATACGCTTACGAGCCGGGACGAGACAGACAACCGCTCAGCAAGACTATCCAGCGAATCCCTGTAACTGCCGAGTATCACGTGACTTCCGCGGCGAAGCGCTGCGATCGTGACATCAGGGGTGACGAACGGATTGCCATCCCTGTCCCCGCCGACCCAGTTGCCGATCCTGAGCGGATCAGGAGCGCGCAGACCCTCTCGCTCGGCAAACTCGTCTTCGAACGCGCGAACAAGCGCATCGCGTGCACCTGCCACCGCGTCGAGAAGCCGCGTCTCGAGATACCAGAGGGCGTTGCTCACCTCATCGAGCACGGTCGGCCGGTCCCGCCGGACCTCCGATGTCAGCCACAGCAGCTCTATCTCGGCATCGAGTGAATCCTCGATCGCCTCGCGCTCCGCGGGAGCAACCATCTCACGTTGAAGCAGGAGGTCGGCGACCCTCGACTGCAGGGCGAGAAGTGTGCGGCGCGTCGACTCCGTGGGATGCGCCGTCAGCACGGGCCGGACATCGAGCCGGTCGATCGCCTTCGCCACATCTTCCGCCGAGTGACCATTGCGCCGAAGCTCGCTCATTGCCCATCGGGCCGAGGCGACCTGCGGCGGCGCGTTCTCATCCTGCTCGTACGCACGCGTTCGGCGAACACGATGCACCTGCTCGGCAGTGTTGATCAGGAGAAAGAACAGCGTGAAAGCGCGTGCAGTGAGTGCCGCAAGCTCGATCGGCAGCGCAGAGACCTCGGAGAGCAGTGCCGGGATGCCGTCCGCGTCAGGATCCTCGCGTCGGCGCGCGCGGCAGGCCTGGCGAAGATTCTCCACCGTGTGAAATGCGTCCTGCCCCTCGAGCCGCCCGATTACACGCCCGAGAGCTGCGGCAAGACGGCGGACATCTTCGTGAAGAGGAATGTCTTCGGGGCGCGTCGCCGGATCTACCGGAACTACCGCGCCGGCCTCAACCGGTACGGCGGCTTTCGAGTGGAGAGTCACGACCTGGCGAGACGCACGAAATACGCCCTCTCAGGAAGCATCTGATGCAACCCGTAATTCCCCGAGCATCGCGGCAAGTTGCGCGAGCTGGTAATTCGCGTTGAGACCGCTTGGATTAGGAAGCACCCACAACCCCGCCGTCCCGATCCGCTCGAGCTGACGCCCGACAGTCGCTTTCGGACTGGCGAAACCAGTCCGGTAGGCGCCGAGCCCGAGTACGGCGACCCATCGCGGTGAATACTTCCTGACTTTTCGCGCGAGCGCTGCGCGGCCTGCGCGAAACTCGTCATCGCTCAGTTCGGCCGCGGTCGGAGTCGTCCGGCGGACGATATTTGTAACGCCATATCCCGCGTCCAGCAGCTCACGGTTCTCCCACGGAGCGAGCAGGCGCTTCGTGAAACCCGCAGCATGAAGCGCCGGCCAGAAGCGATTGCCTGGCCGCGCGAAGTGCAGTCCGGTGGCGCCGGAATAGAGGCCGGGATTGATACCACAGAAGAGAATCCTGAGATTTGGCCCGATGAGATCCGGAATGCTCCTTCCATAGGCGCGCTTCAGCTCTTCCGGCGTCGGTTTCCTGAACGTCATCAGGAAATCATAACAGGAGTGCCATTGGCAGTCGCTACTGTAGAATCCATCAGGACCCAGTTTCCAGCCCTCGACCGCCACGAAGGTGGTCACCCTGTAGCGTATTTCGACGGGCCGGGCGGCACCCAGGTCCCGCGTCAGGTAGGCGATGCGATGCTCGACTACCTCTATCACCACAACGCAAACACTCACTGGTCGTATCCGTCGAGCGCCGAGACCGACGCGGCGGTGTCGGGGGCGAGGCAGGCGTTCGCGGATTTCCTCAACGCCTCATCCGATGAGATCGCATTCGGCGCGAACATGACGACTCTCGCGCTTCATCTCTCCCGCGCCCTTGGCAGACGGCTCCAGGAGGGCGACGAGATAGTCGTGACAGAGCTTGACCACCACGCGAACGTCGATCCGTGGCGCGAGATGGCACGCGATAGAAACGTCGAGGTGCGGACTGTGCGAATGGACCCGGAATCCGGCCAGCTCGACCTGAACGACCTCGCCCGGAAGCTCACTTCAGAAACCAGACTCCTCGCCATAGGCGCCGCATCGAACGCACTCGGCACGATCAGTGACGTTCGTGCCGCGACAGCAATCGCGCATGATGCAGGTGCGCTGGTATTCGTGGATGCGGTCCACTACGCTCCGCATGCGCTCGTCGATGTCGAATCCATCGGCTGCGACTTCCTCGCCTGCTCGGCATACAAGTTCTACGGTCCTCACGTGGCGATCCTCTTCGGGAAGGCGGAGCTGCTCGGCGATATGGACTTTCCGAGACTTGTTCCCGCGGGTCAGGCCGCTCCGGAGAGAGCCGAGACGGGGACGCTGAACCATGAGGGGATAGTCGGAGCGGCCGCGGCGGTTGACTTCATCGCATCGCTCAGCGATGACGGCGAAACCCGCCGCGATCGGCTTGCGGGGGTATACGGGGCGCTGCACGGACGGGGTACAGCGCTCGTCCGGCAACTCTGGGACGGGCTCGAGGCAATTGAAGCAGTGAAGCTTTACGGGCCACCACCGGGCAATCCGCGCACGCCGACCGTGGCATTCACCGTCAGGGG
>JBBQZF010000083.1:0-11165 GCA_038208015.1 Gemmatimonadales bacterium | reverse complement strand
TTCAGCACGCAGAGTCGCAATCCAGTGCGCATTTTCGCCGAGTACGGCCAGCATCCAGATCATCAGGCCACTCGCATCCACCCGTGCTGTGTGAAGCGCATACGCGAAACTGCCCATCATCGCGTCGCTGCTCAACGCCTGCGGGTGCGCCTTCGCGAGCTCCGACAGGAACGAGCAGTCCAGATCCTGCCGCGCTGAGAGCGCGCGCATTTCGTGAATGATCTCGCCCATCGCCTGGCGCGCCCTGGCTTTACCGGTGGTCGCAAGGCGGCGATAGTCAGCGGTTCGGTAGAGCTCCCGGAATCGATTCAACTCGGCCCCGCGACCGAGCCCCAGGAAGCAGCGCATCATCACATGCAGCATCATGCAATCGACCGCCCGTCGGTATTGATATTCGTCACGTGCTATCATCCCGACGGCGATGCGCGCTTCCGTGGTCACGTCGTCGGAGCTCTGCTCTACAACGGCACGGCTTATTGCTGACCGGAGCATGGCCGCGGTGTCGAGATGTTCGCTACCCCTCAGGTAGCGAACGAATCCACCGGGTACGATGGTGTTGAATGGCGCGGGTGGGCTGCTCAGCTCCGCCGCATGAGACTGGAGGAATTCCCCGATGCGCTCAAGCCCTACGATGGCCACGGCAGGCCTGGAAAGATGCCTGAACTTGAAGACCGGCCCCCATCGAGCGGCGCTCTTGCTGAAGTATTCAGGGTCGCGCCACGGTCCCATCGGAAAGAACGCCAGAGATCCCGGCGGCAGCCCGCGATCAATCCCGAATCCGGACCGCCGCTGAAGAAGCTCATAGACGATCAATCCGGCGGCGATGACTGCGGCAGGGCGCAGGAGCATCGGTGCAAAAAAGAACATCGCGAGAATGCCAATCGCGTACGCGGCGAGTGCAAATGGCAGGAGTGGCTGAATCGGCGGGAATGCCTTGAATCGCCGGCGAAGCCCGGGATCGAATGCCGCCCTTGCGAGTGGCAGCGCTATCAGGGCCAGCAGGATGAGCTCGACCAAGCGCTCGCTAAGTGGAAATGGCAAGGGGTGAAATTGCGACCCGCCACTTATTTGCGCCATATCCGCCGAGTGTCACGTCGATCCCCCGGCTCCAGATCCCGCAATTTCGTCCAATACATGCGACATTCCAATCCCGAGAGTGTTCCGCGCAAACGAGGTGTGTCCCCACGGCCGGCTGGCCCAGGCGATCGCGTCCTTCAGTGCAACGGCCGGGTGGCGGATAGTTGTCGAGTTCGAGGAGCTTCCGCCGAAGGGTCATCGCCGACTGTAACCGTCTTGCCTGCAAGTCGACGCAGCACGGGCCGCCTTGGGCAAGCAAGCGTCTGCGTCCGCCCAATGCCAACGGCTAAGGGCTAGTGTTGCTGACAGCCAAGAGCAGGCGCCAGCCCGCGACTCGAGCTGGCCGCTACCGCGATCCCTTCGCTTCCGTAACGCTCCGGACCGATGTCGGCTTCGGTGGCCGTGAGCTGGCAGCTTCTGCGGCCGGTGCGGTCGTCATCCCCACGCGTGCGGTCATCGGCGTCTTCGCCTTCGGCTTCTGCAACGTCATCGCCCGGAGAGCGGCCGGCGACACCGCAACCGGTTGCGGTGCCGTCCCCTGCGCGCGGAGCGGCGAAGCACCTGCGGCGAATGCCAGGGCGGCGAGTACAGCGATTCGAGTAGGCATAAGTCTTCTCATTGGACGGTCAGGGTGTAGCTGCCGGTCTGGCTGATCGCGGTTCGTGCGAAGATCGCGTAGTAGCTGGTCGCCGGCGCCGTATAGTTCAGCTGCGCATCCTTCGTCGTGGCATTCCTGTCGTCGTTGGACGCGACCTGAACGCCGTCGAGGTTAACGAGCTCGAGGAATGAATCAACATCAGTCGACGTCATCGTCACCGTCACCGATTGGCCGGCCCGAAGGAAAATGAAGTAGCTGTCGGCGAAGATTGAAGCTGCGGGCGGTGTGCTGCGCAGGCAGTCAGTCGCCTCGATATTCTGCATCGTCGAGACGTTCTTCACGATATACACGAGCTCACAACCAGTGACTGCGGTGGAAGTGGTGCTCGAGGAGATCGAGTAGGTGCCGGTCACTCCGGCATCGAACGAGCTCGCCCCGAGGAGATACGACCCTGCGGGAAGCAGTGCCTTGATCGTCGAGTTCCTGGACCCACTGCTCACGTCGTCGTTCTCCGCAATGACTCCTCCATCCGCCGTCGCCAGGAACAGGTAGGTGTCGAAAGCCGCCGTCTGGCGAAAAAGGTATGCGTTCGCCTGTGAGAGCGAGACCGAGAAGAAATCGACGAAGGTGCCGTCGGAAAGCCGGCAGTCACTTGTCGACAGAGCACCAGCTGTCGTCGTGCCGAGGACATGATCGGTGCGCGATGCACAGGCTGCCGCCACCGCGCTGGCGGTGAAGGTCACCGCGCCGATGCCAGGTGCGGAGGCCGTGAGAGTATTGATGCCTGCACCGGGGCCGAGCGTCCAGCTTCCGACCGCCGCGACACCCGCGGAGTTGGTCGTAGCAGTTGCTCCGGTGACCGACCCGCCTCCGCTTGCAACGGCGAACGTGACTACGACACCTGCGGTTGGATTTCCATTCGCATCCCTCACCGTCACGGCCGGAGCTACGGCGACTGGCGTTCCCGGCTCGGCACTCTGATTGTCACCAGCGGATTTGTTCAGCAGAGCTGCGGCACCGGCAGTTGCCGCCGCAGTGAATGTCACCGGGGCGAGGCCGGGCGCGGACGCAGTGAGGGTGTTGGTCCCTGTCCCGGATCCAAGCGTCCAGCTGCCAACCGTCGCTACACCGGCGGCGTTCGTTGTCGCGGTTCCTCCCGTGATCGATCCGCCTCCACTGGCTACTGCGAACGTGACGACGACATCGCCTTTCGGATTTCCATTCGCATCCCTCACTGTCACTGCAGGAGGCACTGCGACGGCGGTCCCTGCCGTCGCGCTCTGGTTGTCGCCAGCGGACTTGATCAAAGCCGCTGCGGCCCCGGCAGTCGCCGTGGCCGTAAACGTCACCGCCGGCAGCGAGCCAGCCGAAGCGGTCAGCACATTGGGTCCGGCAGTGGCACCGAGGGTCCATGTGCCGACGGTAGCGATACCGGACGCGTTGGTTGCGACAGACGACCCGCTGACGGAGCCGCCGCCACTGAGCACTACGAATTCAACCGTCACCCCGGCCATTGGCGCGCCGTTCTGGTCGGCGACGAGAATCGACGGCGAGGGAGAAACCGCGGTGCCGGCAACGCCGGTGAGCGACGTGCTGGAGTCGGCGACTATCGTCGTCGGCACCGACGGCTCGACGCTCTTATCGCCGCCGCAGGCGATCGACGCCAGCAGCGCAGCCATGGCCGTCGATCGAAAAGCGATGAGACTCAGTCTTGTCACAGATACAGCCGGTAGAAGTCGATCGCGCTATTCAACCTGCGCAGCGCGTCCTACAGCTACCCGCATGACTGGCTTTGGAGCCCTGTCGGCAGGAAACAGAAGCGGGGGCCCTTCTTTGACCCCGAGCCCTTGTTCGCTCCCTGGTCTCCCGGAGGCATCAGAACGGCGTTGCTGAAGGGCGACCAGGAGGCCTGGCCATGGGCGTGGTAATACCGGACGCGCCCTCTTACGCTGTCGCCAGCGTTGAAAGCGCCCAACGGCGTCTGCGTCAAGCCAGGACTGGTCAACCGCGCCGTGCTCTTGTAAACGAAAGAACCCGTCCCCGGCGGCTTGACCCAGTACTCGGCCTCGGCTGCCCAGGCCGAGGTGGTGTTGCTCCATTGAAGGTTTGCACCGCCGTCGGGGGAGGCTGCGGCCGTTACGCTTGCCGGTATGTCCGTGAGTGGATTCGCGTACGTCTGGCCTTGCGGCGTCAGGCTTCCGTCGTCGTAAGCGAGAAAGTGAGCCTCGCCAGCCCAGGATTTGTAGGCCCAATAAGCGGCTCCATTGATCCTGCTGTCGTTCATCAGGCGCCCCATTCCCTGCTTTATGTGCTCCTGATAATCCGCGATAGGTTCCTGCCATCCGAGAAATCCCCATGCGCCAACGAACATGTTCGCGCCGTGGGCAACGGACCATGCTGCTGTACTGTCCACCGCCGCCCACCAACCCTCGACGTCTCCGACAGCGTATCTCAGCGCGAAATCGTGGAACCGCCATTCGTCGACCGGCGGCGGCGTCCCGTAACTCTGGATATACGCGTTGTAAAACCGCTCGGCGTAGCTGATCGAGTGCATTCTGGCGTGGCACTCCTTGTCTTCCGGCGGACAGCATTTCGCGTTCGGCTCAGCAAAGCCGGCGGGAGAGAGTCGCGCTGTAGGATCCACCGCCCGGATCTGTGAAACGAAGTTCTGATAAATCGCGGCGTATGCGTCTGGCGCCATGCACCACTGGTCAGGCTCGTCGCCAAGGATATAGATCCGGCCGGGATTGGCTCTCGCGAATGAAAAAACAGCTTGATTCGGGTACCAGTCGACGTATTGCCGTTCCTGTCGGGCATCGAGCGCGAACGTCTGCGTCTGGATAGGGCTGGAGCTGTGACTTTGCGACCACGCTACGAAGAAACTGCCGAACGTGGCGTTAGCGGTCCGGGCAACACCCGGGAGGTCCGAGGCAACCGCACCCGGGCCCGTGGGCTGTTGCTCGGCACAGCCGGACACTATTGCGCATATGAGTACTGCGGGAATCATCGCGGCTCGAAAGCGGTTCGACCGCGACGACTTCGGGTGATGCATAGCTATCCTCTGGGTGGGATGTCGAAGACAGCCCACCGTCCTAGTAGTTGCCTGTGTTTGGGGGAGTGCGCCCAAGCTAAGGCGGATTCCCGATCTGACAAGGCCTGGATTGTGTCAGGTGTTTGTTGAGCCTTCTCAGGAAGGACGATCCAGCGTGCCGAAATGCAAGCAGTTGGGTCCATGACTGACCCTCCGGGGTATAGATTCTGATACCGCAGTTTACAACCGAATCCGGAGAAAAAGCGTGCGCCTTGCCGATTTCATCGAACAGAACCTCGACGCGATTCTCAGGGAGTGGGTGGCGTTCGCCGCCGCAAGCGGCGCGGCAGGCGAGACGCTGGACCTGAAAGCACTCCGTGACCATGCGGTGCCCATGCTCGAGGTGATTATTGCGGACCTCCGTACACCTCAGACTCACGATGAGCAAAAAGCAAAGTCCAAGGGACAGGGCGAGCGAGTCTCAGGTTCAGTGGACACAGCCGCTGAAGTCCACGGGGCCGGTCGAGCCGAAGAGGGCTTCACGATCGCCGAAATGGTGTCGGAATACCGCGCTCTTCGCGCCAGCGTCCTGCGGCTCTGGACGCACTCCGAGGGTACACTCACGGCTGAGGATCTCGAAGATCTGACGCGATTCAACGAGACGATCGATCAGTCCCTGGCGGAATCCACGGAGCGATTCGCGAGGGACTTCGAGAAGTCCAGAGATCTCTTCATGGGGATCCTGGGGCACGACCTCCGTTCGCCGTTGAGCGCCGTCATCAGCGGATCGGAGTTCATGCTCGACGATCAAACGATGTCGCCGGAAAGGCGTGCTATCGGCAAGGCGATTCTGAGCAGCGCAAAGCGGATGAATCGAATGGTGGCTGACCTGCTTGATTTTACCCGCGGGCGTCTGGGCTCCGGGATCCCGCTAACCAGGGCTCAGGCAGATCTTGGCGACACGATCCGTACGGGTATCGACGAAGTCGTTGCGACGCACCCGGATCGGCCGGTCACCTTTACGCCGACCGGAGACCTGACCGGGTCATGGGATACAGGGCGGATCGGGCAGCTCATCTCCAATCTGGTCAACAACGCGGTCCAGCACGGCAACCCCGAGTCACGTGTCGATGTCAGCGCATCGGGAGAGAGAGATGATGTCGTCGTTCGCGTTCACAATGGCGGCCCCGCGATACCGGCAGCCAGCCTTCCAGACATCTTCAGTCCGTTCAAGCGACTCCAGCCCGGCGCGCCCGCGACGAATACCTCCGGGAACATGGGCCTTGGCCTCTATATCGCCGAGCGCATAGTTACTGCCCACGGTGGGACGATCGAGGTTCGCTCCTCGGACGAAGCCGGGACTCTGTTCACCGTGCGGATTCCCCGCAAATAACAGGCGCGGTAACTTGAACGCATGACCCTCAATCTGCGAGCGGGTGACGGGTTCGAGCCGCTTTCGTCATATCGCGAGTATCCCCCCGAAGAGATGGTCCTGCGGGCGGCTTCCTTTGCCGACGATCTCAACCGTCGCCGCACGACGCGTCATTTCAGCGAGCGCGACGTTCCACGCAAGGTGATCGAGCATTGTATCCGCGCGGCGGGTACGGCTCCGAGCGGCGCCCACCAGCAGCCGTGGCGATTCGTCGTTGTCACTGAGGCAGCAATCAAGCTGAAAATCAGGGAAGCTGCCGAGGCCGCCGAACGCGAGTTCTACGCAACCGCGCCTGCTGAGTGGCTCGATGCGCTCGAGCCACTCGGCACTGATGCGGACAAAGCGTATCTCGAGACGGCTCCGTACCTCATCGCTGTTTTTGCGGAGCGCTACGGGTTGAATTCAGACGGGAGCAACCGCACTCATTACTACGTGAGCGAGTCCGTCGGTATCGCCTGCGGGTTCCTCGTCGCGGCGCTGCATCACGCGGGGCTCGCGGCCCTCACCCATACTCCGAGCCCCATGAATTTTCTTCGCGACGTTCTGGAGAGGCCGTCGAACGAGAAGGCCGTGATGCTGATTGTGACCGGCTACCCGGCGGATGGTGCTCTCGTGCCGCGGTTGAGCAGGAAACCGCTCGATGAGATTGCAACGTTCAGATGAGTCGTGGAACGGAGCGTCATCGGCCGCTTTGAAGTGCGAGCCGTCTACGGGGACGGCTTCTCGGTGACGGCGGGTTCCTCCTGGAGCAGATTTTCCTCGGGTGTAGCCGGCTGCGCCCGGCGGGCTTGTTCCTTGATCACGCCAGCTTCGCTGTACAGTCCTGCCTCTGCTCTGCTCGAGGCGGCCTCATCGGCCGCATCGGGGGCACCGGGGGCATCAGTGCCGGAACTGACCTGAGTATCTGCCTCGGGGGCGCCTTGCGCCGCCTGAGGAACTGTTGCCTTCTCCAGGGTGACATGAACCCCGCGAGGGAAAACCATTTCCCGGGATTCGTCAGGCATCGAGATGCCCTTTTTCTGAAACTCGCGTTTGACCAGCCTGATGACTGATGATCTGACCTTCAACCAACTGTGCTTGCTTCCGTCGAGCCAGAAATAGACGCAGAGATTTACTGTCGACGGCCCGAGACCGCTTACAAGCACCGCCGGCTCTGGATCGTCGAGAACGGCAGGATGCGCGATGAGAACGGATCGGGCGATTTCCTGAGCATCACCTATGATTGCGTCGTAACCTATTCCTATCTTGAATTCCTCCCTCCTGTTGGAGTTGGTCGTATAGTTCCTGATGTTGCTCTTGTAGACCGACGCGTTGGGAACCTGCACGAGAATTCCATCGAGCGTCATGACGATGGTAGTGCGCATGTTGAGCTGCTGGACGTAACCAGTGACGCCCGCGACCTCGATCAAATCTCCCGTCTGGAATGGGCGCTGCATGCTGAGGAAGATGCTGGCAAGGAAGTTCTCGGTGATGTCGCGGAATGCTATTCCGACAACCAGGCCGATGAGCCCCGTTCCGCCGACGACTGTGAGAGCGAGCTGCGTGAGCCCAAGGATTCGCAGGAGTAAATAAACCCCGACGAGAAACACGAAAATACCGACAGCCCGGGAGATCACAGTGCGCAAGAGCCTCGGCTGGATCCGACTTCCCAGAAATCCTGCCGCCACGCGCACAGCCATTCCGCTGAGGAAGAACGAAAGAATCAGGACGAGAATTCCGAACACCAGTATCGGCAGGTTGCGCAGGAGATCGTGCCAAAGTGTTCGCATGCCGCTCGACGCCCGGCTGAAATCCCAGGGGGAGCGCTCGATCACTTCGATCCCGTTTGCGACGGCAACCACATCCTGCGTGTTGCGAGCCAGATCACCCGCCCATTTTCTGAGCTCCTCGGAGGGCGCTTCCCCGGAGAGAAATACTACTCCCTCCTCCACTCGCACCACCGGGACGGAAAACCATTCAGTTGCCTCGAGAACGCGCTGGAGCCTTGCCCGAAACTGCTCATCATCGGCTACCGGGGTGACATCGATCCTTGATGGCGAAGGCGAAACGTCATCCATAGCCGGCGTTTGCACGCCGGTCGAGTCGATCGGGCTACCCTGCTGTGAGGCGGCACCGGTACGAACAGTGACGGAAAATCCTGCAAGGTACATGAGCAGGATTATTCCAGTGCGTCTGACTGTCACGGCCGGAAGGGAAGGCAAGTCACGAAACTCAATACCAGCATGACCCGGGCCAGTCGTTTTGCGGGGTCCGCCGTGTCCCCGCGGCTTCAATCAACTGATGCGATGCCCTGTTGCGCGGGCTACGGGATCAGTCGACTCCTGCTGCAAACCGCTCCAGCGCCCCCGGCAGCATGCGGCCGAACTCATCGTAAATTTGCATGTCCGACGCCTCAACGATGCGCTTGAATTGTGCGTACGTGAGGCCGACGTTTGTGAGGAAGGGCTGCAACGCATCGATCTGGGTCTGCAGGTCGCCCCTTCTCTGAGCGCCGAGGAAGCCGCCGGAACGAGTGGCGCCCCGCAGGAACATCCTGCGGCCACTTTCATCAGCGAACATTACGGCGGCTGCGCGCCTGGCCCTGACCCTGTCCGGTTCGCCCCGCTGCTGCTGCTGCTGCGAATCGGCCTTTGCCGCGGCTGCGCGCTTCGCCGCTTCAGCTCGAGCAGCTCGCTTTCTGGCAGAGTCGGCGATTGCCTGCGGATCGACGCGGGCGACGACAACGGCACTCTCCTGAACTGCCGCCAGAGCGGCCTGCTGCTCAGCTGCGGAGTCGGCAATCGAATCCGCAATCACAGCAAGTGCGGTGTCAGCTGAAGCTTTCTGCCCTGCCCGCTGCGACAGGAGAATCGCCCCGGCGATTGCCGGAAGAAGCAGGGCAATTCCGATGACGAGCATTTTCTTCCGGCTTCTTTGCGGGTGAATCGGCTCGACAGTGGGCATGTAATCAGGAGCCGTGCTATCTGCAGCGGTGAATCCGGGCTTCGTGTTTGAAACTTCCGGCACCCCAGCAGGGATCGCGACCGGGACAGTGGGCCCGATGACCGGCACCTTGTGCTCCCGGGTCCTGATTTCGCCGGACGCAGTCGAGAACATGTCGAGTGCAATCAGCACTGCCTCTGCCGTCGGGGGTCGCCCGCCCGGCACTTTCGAGAGGCAGCTCATTACCATCTCCGAGAGCCGCCGCGGCACATCCGGCCGCACCTCGATCAGCGGCCGCGCATCCCGGGTCAGGACCGCTGCAAGAACCCCCTGGGGAGAAGCGGCCTCGAATGGCGACTTGCCGCTGAGCAGCTCGTAGGCGAGGAGGCCGACTGCGTAAATGTCGATCCGGTGATCGGCCGCGGCATCGCCCGCCAGTTGTTCAGGCGCCATATAGGCAGGCGTACCGATCGCCATACCCGTCGAGGTCATCGCCGAGGTCGGCATGGCGGCGTTGAGTGCTTTCGCGACGCCGAAGTCGGTAACCAGCGCATGAGAGCCGGACCGGAGGATGTTTGCCGGCTTGATATCCCGGTGAACCACACCCAGGCCATGAGCATAAGCGATGGCGTCGACAACATCGTAAAGGATTCGAAGGACGTCAGCGATAGCGAGCGGGCCGTCCCTGTCGAGAGCGGACTTGAGCGACTCGCCCTTGATGAACGGCATCGTATAGTAGACGAGGTCGCCGTCTTCCCCGGCCGACAGCAGCGTGACTATGTGCGGGTGCTGCAACTGCGCGGCGACCTGAATCTCCCGGCGGAATCGCCCCCGGTTGACCTCCGCGGTCAACTCGGGTGAAAGCAGCTTGATCACGACCTTCCGGCCAAGTGACCGCTCGGTCGCAACGAAGACCCGGCTCATCCCTCCGCCGCCGAGCTCGCGCTCGATCTCGTATGCGTGAGAGAGAGAGTCCTTCAGCTGCTGCTCGAAAGTGCTCATATCAACGGAGGAAGGGGCGCGCCTTCTGCAAATGGTACTGCGCTTCGCGTCGATAGACCAGCGCCCGGGGCACCTCCCTCGATTGTGGAGGCCTTCATCCTGGGATAATGTAAGCCACCGCCGCAACCTACCGGAGTCCTCCGAAATGCCGCTCGATATCCGTACGATCCTGGCCGACCGATATGAGCTCGAGCGCGAGATCGGTGCCGGCGGCATGGCTACCGTCTATGCCGCGCGGGACACCCGGCATGACCGCAGCGTAGCGGTGAAGGTGCTCCGCCCGGAGCTCGCGAGCGCCATCGGCGGCGAAAGATTTCTTCGCGAGATAGCAATCGTTGCCCGACTCCAGCATCCGCACATCGTCGGTCTGATCGACTCGGGCATCGCGGATGAGCTTCCCTACTACGTGATGCCGCTGATCCACGGGAAGTCCCTTCGCGACAGGATTACGGAGGAAGGCGAACTGCCGCTCGATGATGGGCTGCGGATACTGCGGCAGGTGCTCGACGCGCTTGCCTATGCGCATCGCCAGGGACTTGTCCACCGTGACATCAAGCCGGAGAACGTGCTTCTCAGCGGTTACATCCCCCGGGCGAGCGGCGCGAATGGACGGTGGCACGCCATGGTGGCGGACTTCGGAATCGCCAAGGCGCTCACTGAAGCCGGGGGCAATCCGCTGCTCACCGGGACGGGCATGTCGATAGGAACCCCGGCCTCGATGTCGCCCGAGCAGGCGGCGGGTGATCCGCGCATCGACCACCGGTCGGACCTCTACGCACTAGGAGTTCTGGCGTACGAGATCTTCGCGGGCACGCCCCCGTTCACCGGATCTACCCCGCAGCAGGTCATCGCTGCGCACATGACGCGGGCGCCGAAATCGCCCTCCGATCACCGTCCAGCGATTTCGCGCGACCTGGATGTTTTCATTCTCCGGTGCCTCGAGAAGAATCCCGCCGACCGCTGGCAGACCGCAGATGACGCGCTCGTGCGACTCGAAGCGATCGCCGCGGCCGAAAACTGGAAGGCAGCGGGCAGGTCGGTTGCACCCCAGTCCGCCAAGGTCGGGCAGAAACGCTTCCGGCTGACCGAGAGCGTTTGCCGGC
>JBBQZF010000082.1:0-11216 GCA_038208015.1 Gemmatimonadales bacterium | reverse complement strand
CCAGGAACCTGTCTGAAGCCCTCGTGCGATAGCGTGACATCTGGCTACCTCAATATTCACGGCTCGCCGGTGGCTCCTCCATCCAGCGCCTCCAGATACTTTATCCCGGACCCTGTATTGAACAGCACAACCACATCGCCGGGCGAGATCGCTTCCAGCGCAAGAAGCTGGCGCACGGCGGGAACACACGCTCCGCCTTCAGGCGCGGCAAGCACGCCTTCGAGGCGCCCGATTTCGCTCACTCCATCGAGCAGGTCATCGTCGCTCACGGCGAGGGCGACCCCGCCCGACTCCCTGACCGCATCAAGTATCAGGAAATCGCCGATCGCCTTTGGAACCCGCAGTCCGGATGCGACTGTGTGGGCACCTTCGAACATCGCAGCGAAGCGGTCCCCCGACTCGAACGCGCGGACTATCGGCGCGCATCCGTCCGCCTGGACGCTGATCATCCTCGGACGGCGGGAACCTATCCAGCCCATCTGCTCCATCTCGGCGAATGCTTTCCACATCCCGATCAATCCAGTTCCACCGCCGGTCGGGTAAACGATCACATCGGGGAGCTTCCACCTGAAGAACTCCGCGATCTCGTAGCCCAGCGTTTTCTTTCCCTCCACGCGGTACGGCTCCTTCAGGGTTGAGACATCGAACCAACCCTCTTCATCCTTTCGCCTCGCCACCTCGGCGCCGCAGTCAGTGATGAGCCCGTCGACAAGCGTCACTTTCGCGCCAAGCCGCATACACTCGACGACGTTTGCCCGCGGAGTGTCGCGCGGCATGAATACGTGGGCCTCGAGTCCGGCGCGGGCAGCGTATGCTGCCATTGCCCCGCCTGCATTTCCGGCCGAAGGAACCGCAACGCTGGTGACCCCAAGCTCCTTCGCCATCGATATTGCGGCGGACATTCCGCGCGCCTTGAAGCTCTGCGTCGGATTCAGCGACTCTTCCTTGATGTAGAGGCTCGGCAAGCCGAGCGATTCTCCGAGCCGGGCCGCGTGAAGCGTCGGAGTGAATCCTTCGCCGAGGGACACTATGTGCGCATCGTCTCGCACGGGGAGGAGGTCGCGATATCGCCACATCCCTTCCCTGCCGCCGCCCAGCGCGCCGCGGTCGATTGCTGCTGCCGCGGCGTTGAGGTCATACCTGACAAGAAGCGGTTTGCCGCATTTCACGCAGGTGTTCCAGAGACGGCCGGCTTCGTGCGGCGCCGCGCACGAGGAGCACTCGAGATGGGTAATGAACGACAGGTGGTCTCCGGCATTGATGTTCGAAGGCGATGGCGCAGCAGGCCGCCAGCGCTAAGTTAAGCGCGCAGGATGCATGACGCAGTCATCGCGCGATTCGCGCCCGCCGTGTTCCCTCGAGCCTGATGGCCTCGATCAGGCTCATTCTCGCGATGGTCGTGCTCGCGGCGGTCACCCTCTGGCTCGACGCGCGGGCCAGAAAATGATCCGCCGGGCGCTTCCTCCCACGGCGGTGGGGATCCAATGCTGACCGGCCACATTGCTGTCGCAATCGGCGCTCACGGATTGCGGAGCGCCGTGCCGCTGTGGCTGCTGGTGGTTGCGAGCCAGCTTCCCGACTGGGCCGATGCCGCACTGTGTATTGGCGGAATCCGCTCGTCGACACCGGGGCTCTACTCGCATGCCCTTCTCCCCGTGGCTATTCTCGCCGGCGTCACAGCGGCCGCGCACTTCGTGTGGCGGAGGGATGCTGCGGGAAGTCTGTTGATCGCCGCCGTCGTAATCACTCATGTGCTCGGCGATTATGTCACCGGCCTCAAGCCGACGTGGGCGGGAGGCCCGGTCATAGGCCTGAACTTCTACGCCATGCCGGCGCTCGATTTCATCTTCGAGGCGGCAGTTCTGACTGCGGGCTGGTTATTCTACCAGCGATCCTTTCCAGCCGCTCGGAGATATTCGCTGGACGTCGCAATTGTGCTCATCTCCCTGCTTCTGATTCAGGCGGCAGCCGACATCGCCATCTCCGTCTCGCCGGGCATGAGCAAGTGCTGAACATTTCCTCCGAGGGAACACGATGACCGACCCGATGCCGTCGCGCCACGAAGCTCTTGCCACGATGCACGAGTACACAGCGAGTGACTCGCTGCGGAAGCACATGCTTTCTGTCGAGGCGGCGATGAGGGCGTACGCCGAAAAGTTCGGGGAGGATGTGGAGAAATGGGGCATCACCGGACTCATCCACGATTTCGATTACGAGCGGTTTCCGAACGCCGATCATTCGCCGACCGAGGGTCACCCAGCCGAGGGAGTGCGGATGCTCCGGGCACGCGGCTACCCTGAGGATGTTCTCGAAGCGATAATGGGCCACGCGAAATACAGCGGAATTCCACGCGAATCGCTCCTGGCGAAAACTCTCTTCGCCGTGGATGAGCTGACCGGGCTCATCACTGCGACGGCACTGGTCCGCCCCACGAGAAACGTGATGGAAGTCGAGGCGAGGTCGGTCCGGAAAAAAATGAAGGACAAGGCGTTCGCCCGGGGGGTGAATCGCGAGGACGTCATATCGGGGGCCACCGATCTCGGCGTCGATCTCGACGAGCACATTGCGTTCGTAATTGCGGCAATGCAGGGCATTGCGCCGTCGCTGGGGCTATCCGGCCCCTCTTAATCCATTACGAACTCGCGCCTGAAGGCGACGTCGAAGGAGAAAGTTTTTGTCTTCGTCTTGGCCTCGATGACTCCCGCGATTCTCTCGAGACGGGCGGGAATTGCCATGATCTTCTCCTGCGCCTTTCTCCCCGCGTCGTTCAGCCCGTCGAGCTTGTCGATTGCCCAGAACTTGATCTGCTCCTCGACGATCTTCATGTAATCCCGCGGCCCGTAGATTCCGGCGCGGCGGACAACATCGGCGAGCTCGCGGAAGTGCGGCATGGTGACACCGGGCATGTCGATGGCCGGCATTATCTTCGCCGCCGACTCGAGCGCCTGATTGGGGTCGCGCTTGAGGACTTCCTTGAAGACAGACCGGTAGAACGTGTAGTGCCGTGCTTCTTCCTTCGCGACGTTGGCGAGGACCTCGCCGATCATCGGCTCGTGCTCCGATGCGAGCTTGCCGGTGTTAGCGTGCGATATCTGCGTCGCGCGCTCCTGGAGCGATGTGTAGACGAACACACGGTATGGGTCGCGATCCCAGTCAGGCGCAAATCCGGCCCGGAGGTAATCGAACTGCATTTTTTCCACTACCAGGCGGTCGAATACCTGGGCATCCCGGGTGTAATCGTGAAGGATAAGGCCGTGCCTGTCCTCCTCGGCAGTCCAGAGATTCGTCCATCTGTGCCAGTGACTTTCGTTCCCGAGGTAGACCGCGAGAATACGATGGAAATGCGGCAGGCCTTCCTCCGTCAGGAGGTTGAGGGCGAGGGCGACGCGGGCAGGAGCGGAGATACCCTCGGCCCGCTTTCTGAGATCGCGGATGTGGTGGTCCGGATCGGTGTCGGGCGGCGGGTCGAGTATTTCACTTGGAAACCACAGCACGCGCTTTGCCTCGTGCGCCGTCATCAGCTCGGCGACGAAGTCCTCGAGGTCTGCGAGGACCTCAACCTTCGAAAGCATTTCAGCGTTTCCGGGATCTACTGTCACGTCGTGTACAGGGGTTGAGTTGTCCGGCCGTTCACAGCCCTGCCGGGCCGCACGGGTAACTTACCCGTCGTGCAGGAAATTGCATCATTCGCGCCCGAATTCCGGTCGTGCCGCTCGCAGGACAGGGTAGAAGTTGTTCTCCCACAGGGAATCTCTTGAGAAATCGGGAAGTTCTATCATGGCCGGGCTCAGACAATCGGGGCGGATTCTGCAGCGCGCCCGGTAACCTCCTCCATTGTGCGATCGATCTGGCGGCGGTGCCGTTCCTCGTGCTGCGCAACGAAAAGCCCCCACTGATACATGTTGAGCTCCCCGTAGGCCAGAAGCGGCCTTGTGACCCCCGCGAGATCGAGGTCGGCCGACGAGTTCAAGGCACTGAGAAGGCGTTCCCTCGACTGGCGGAGCGATTCGAGCGAACCTTCGATGCTTGCATCATCGGCGGGCGCAACAATCTCCGGCGCAATGGCCGGCTTCGGAGGCTCGATCAGCGAAAAGCCGTCGAGGCTCGACATAAGCGATTCGCCGGACTGCGAGGGCCCCACCCCATTTGAGCGTGCCCAGACGACCGACTTCTCCACCAGACGCGCGACTCCCGATTCGACCCTGGCCAGGTGGTCGAGATTCTGGGCCGCCGACCATGCGGCGCTTCGCGGCCTGATCGAAGCGAAGGCCGGATTTATCTGCGTCGCGGTTTCAACGAGCCGCGAGCGCGTCTCCGCCAGATAAGCCAGCAGCTCAGCGAGCGGGGGCTGTATTACTGTCATCGAGTCGCTCCATGATATCGATTAACTCCGCGACCACGGTTTTTCCCCGGTCGCGCGCGTACCATGACCTTATATGACGATACCTGTCGGGCTTCGGGAATGCGAGCCCCTCCGACATGACCCATTTCTGAAGCGGTCCGGGCCGCGGTCCCCACCACCCCCGCTCCCGGAACTCCGCGTCATAGACAATCGCCACGGGGATCGAGCGTGATGTGCCGGTGAGATGCTCGTCCATGAGGTCGGGGTTTGCGTCCCTTCCAATGATCCGCATGTCGATATTGTCACAGCACTCCTCCAGCCGGGCGATGTATGGGAGAACGCTGACCGAGTCCCCGCACCAGTCCTCGTTGATCACCAGGATATGCCACTGGCCAGGCAGGTGTCCGGCCCTGTCAGCAGCATCAGGGCTGAGCTTCGCAAACTTGTAGATCATTGCCCACAGCTCACCATTTTCCTTAGGGCGCGCGAGGACGTCGGAGAAGGTCCAGCCCCCGAAGAACCTGTCACGAATTGACCCGGTCTTTTCATCCACGCAGCATGTCCACGTGCCAGATATCGTCTTCGGTATACGGCTCGGTCACCCGCCTGAATCCGAAGCCTTCGTAGAATCTCTCGAGGTACATCTGCGCGGCGATTCTAACCCCCTGCCCCCAGCCGGCATCCTCGACGCGCTTCAGCGCCTCGAGCATCAGGTCACGGCCCACGCCCTTACCCCGCGCATCCGGGTGCGACACAACGCGCCCGATGGAAGGCTCGGCGTATTTCACCCTGGGCGGAAGGAGCCTCGCGTAAGCGACAAGGATGCGGCGGCCTGTCAGCGTCTGCCAACCAAGGAGGTGCTCAGCGACCCGGTCGACTCCATCAGCGTCCAGGTATGCACAGTGCTGTTCCACGACAAAAACCATCTGCCTGAGCTGCATGGCAGCGTAAAGATCCGCGGGCGTCAGGTCCTTGAATGACGTGCACTGCCAGGTGACGGAGGTGTCCGGTTTGGTATCAGAATTCATTCGGGGTGAAATGCGGGAGCGCAATATACCGCTGACGGGAGTCGAATGCTGATGAAACGCTGGCGTCCCGGCGGCTGGGAGCCGTAGAATTGCATGATGATTCCTCTACGCGCCGCGATCGTTCTCTCGTTGGCTTCAACGGGCTGCGCTTCGACGACCGGAGTGCGGGTATCGACCTCCGTCGTTGGCGGTGCCATGGCGCACGAGGTGATCGACGCGACGCTCGGCTTGCGGCGTGCATCGACTATCTCGTCGATGCTCGAGGAGATATCGGCGGCCCGCATTCGCGAGACAGATTCAATTCTTGTCTCGTTCGGGACGCGCCACACGATGTCGGACACAACCAGCGCGACGAGGGGGATCGGGGCGGCGAGACGATTCCTGCATGAAAAGCTCGGCGGGTACAGCCGGGACTGTGGCGGCTGCCTCCGGGTCGAGTTCGATGCAGCGGAGATAGAGGTGTCACGCCATCCAGATCGCCCGAAGGTGGATGTCGTAAACGTGCTCGCCTGGCTTCCGGGGCGTGATACCTCGACAGTCATAGTCATCGGCGGCCATTACGACTCGTGCATCTGCACGCTTGATCGCTGGGATTTCACTTCCGATGCGCCGGGCGCTGACGACGACGGGTCGGGAACGGCCGCGGTGGTGGAGCTCGCGCGGGTGTTCTCGCTGAAGCATCCCCGCGGACTGAACGCCACAATTATCTTCGCGCTGTACGCCGGCGAGGAGCAGGGGCTCCTCGGCTCGACTCATCTGGCGACCAGGCTTCACGAGGGCGGATATCGCGTGGCGGCCGCCGCGACGAACGACATAATCGGCAACGTTGTCGCGGATGACGGGAGGGTCGATTCGACGAGCGTGCGCGTTTTCGGCGCCGAGCCTGACAACGGACCGTCGCGTGAGCTGGCGAGGTACGCGTGGGCTGCCGGGCTTCTCTACATGCCGGAATTCACAGTGTTTCCGGTGTTCCGCCTCGACAGGATATCGAGGGGTGGCGATCATGCGCCGTTCGTCGCGCGGCGCGATCCAGCGATCAGGTTCACCGAGCGGCTCGAGAACTACAAGCGGCAGCATCTTCCCGATGATGTTCTCGCCGGCGTCAACTTCAGCTATGTCGCAAAGGTGGCGCGCCTCAACGCCGCAACGTTCGGGTCGCTGGCGAGCGCGCCCGCGGCGCCTGACAGTGTGGTCGCGAGGCGGGACATATCGTCCGGCGGTCAGAAGTGGAATCTGTCGTGGAAGCCGGCCCCCGAAGCTGTCTCCTACGAAATACTCCTTCGGCGGACGGTAGCCGCGACCTACGAGCGCCTCATTCACGTCACTTCCGGAACGTCGTATCTGCTGAGCGAACAGCTCGACGACCTCTGGGCCGGCGTACGCTCAGTCGGGGCTGACGGTCATCGGTCGATCACCGTAGCTGTCCCGCCGCCTCGTTGATGACGTCGACAATGATCAGCGCAAGCGGACAGGTTTCAGGAACGCTGCCGTGCAGGTCGTAGTGCCTTAGCGGGCACGCGCCGTTCTCGCTTCGGCGACCAGCTCTTTCACTTCCCTGAGCAGCCGCGGCGCATGGTAGGGAATCCCATCCTTGATCGTCCACATGACACCGCCACTTCTGACCGCCTTGCCATCGACGACACTCTCGACGCCCGTCGGATACAGAACCTTGAGGTTCTCTAGAGGATTGCCGTCCACCACGATCAGGTCGGCCGCATAACCCGCCTTCACCCGGCCGAGGCGCGACTCTTCGCCAAGCAACAGGGCGTTGTTCGATGTCGCGTGCTGGATCACCTTGATCGGATTGAACCCTGCCTCCTGGTGCAGCTCGAGCTCGCGAATGAGTCCGAAGCCATACATCTGATAGATGAATCCCGCATCCTCACCCGCCCCGATCACCCCTCCACGCCGCTCGAAATCGCGGAGGGCCCCCATCCAGATCCGGTAGTTCTCCCTCCAGTACGATTCATCGGCGGATGTCCAGCCGAGAAAGTATGAGCCATGATTTCGTGGGTTTGGCTTGAAGTATTCTTCGAGCGTGGGGTGCAGGTAATCGGTGAACCAGGGCTGCCCCTGCGCGCGCTGGAGATCGCGGCTTGCTTCGTAGATGACAAGCGTAGGGACCCACGCGACCTTCGCCGCGGCCATGCTGTCCAGAACCGCCAGGAGTTTTTCAGGATTTGCTTCCCGCCAGAGACGTCCGGCGTACCTGAACCGATCTACCTCGTCGTTGTAGTTGTAGCCGGCCGGAAATCCCTGCACGCCTTCGTCAAGCGCCGCGTCCGGAATACCGTACCAGTGCTCGATGGTCGATGTGCCGAGGCGGATGTCGTCCCACGCGTTTGTCTCCTCGACGCCCGCGTGATGCGCCACGCGGAGGCCGACCTTTCGGGCTTCTTCCAGAAGCGCGGTCATCACATCGCGATCGATGCCGGTGCTCTTGATTCCGTCGGCGCCCATGCTCTTGAGCTGGCGAACGCGCTCACGGGCGGCAGCGGGTGTCTGCGGCTCAGGGGATGAGCCGAAGCGGGCGTATGCGAAGATTCTTGGAGCGACGACCTCTCCCCGCTCGCTTGCTCCGCGCAGCCGAATGATCTCCTGGGTGCTGCGGGCGCCGACTTCACGAACAGTCGTGATCCCGGAGGCAAGCCAGAGCTTGAAGGCGTAGTCAACGGGCTGGGGTATTCCTCCCCGCTCGTCCTGGATATGACCGTGCGCATTGATGAGGCCGGGAAGCACGTACTTGCCCGCGGCATCGATCTCGGTTGCGGCCACGGGACGCCTTGCGGTGCCCTCCGCCACTGCCACAGGGTCGAGCCAGACTATCTCGGTAATGCGATTGCCCCGTACGAGGATGTCGGCGGGCCCCGAGGCGGGGGTGCCCGCGCCATCGAGGATCATCGCATTCCTGATCACCAACGATTCGGATCGCGTTCCGTGCGTTGGCCCTGCCTGGGCGGATGCCACTGAAGTGACTGCGCATGCTGCAAGCAGTACTGCTCGAATCAATGCCCTGCTCCGGTTCGGGACAGGGAAATAATACCATCCTGTCCCTGACGCGACCGTGCCCCCCGGCTTCCGCTCACTCGAGACGGTAGCCGGGGGGCACGCAGCCTCAGGCGGGAATTACCTGCTGAGCTTGAAGACGAACGCCTGCTGCACGACCTGCGACACCTTCGTGCTGCCGATCTGCGCCGGCTGGAATCGCATTCTCGAAAGCGCGTTTCTCACCGCCTGGGTGAACGACGAGTTGCTCGACTCGAGCACCTTGAACGACGACGTCACGACGCGGCCGTTCTCGTTCACGACGAACTCGGCCAGCACCTGGCCTTCGGCTCCGGACGAGCGCATCGATTCCGGGTAGTCAACGGCCGTCCCCGAGATTGCGCGAACCTGCCGCTCGACCTCGAACTCCGCGTAGCTCCGATTCGTATCAACGGTCGAGCCGCCAGCGGCGCCTTCCTTCGTGCCACTCGACCCCCCCACGCCAGTCGAGCTTCCGCCCCGGGTGCCGCGGCCGCTGAAGTCGTCCTCATTCGTGATCTTCGCCGACAGGTCGATCGTCGGGATCGTCGTCGGAATGTTCACCGGCGCTGCGAGAACCTTGAAGCCCTTCGGCGGCGCAATCTCGGCCTTAGGGGCGACAGGAAGACGTGACGGCGGCTTCGGCGCGGCCTTCTTCGGCTCGGCCTTCTTCGGCTCGGCCTTCGGCGGCGGAGGCGGCTCTGCCTTCTTCTCGAGGACAGGCGGCGGCTCGGGCGCCTTTGTCTTGACGAAAGTCACCTTCTCCGCGCGATCATCGCGCACCTCGGCAACGCCCGCGTTCGCCGATGCGTAAACCGCGAAGAAGACGATGAGAGAATGCACAACCACGCTGAATATCGTGCCCCCCGTCTTGCCTTCCTTACGGGGTTTTGATTCGAGTAGGGTGTTCATCATTTGAGGCTGCTCCGGTTGAATGCTACGCCTCTAATCAGAGGCAATCTCCCTGCCAGAAGCGCGATTCTTCTCATGGTGTAATGCACTCTCATGTGACGAACAATCCGGTCTTAATCGTCTCTTAATGAGGACGGATTATTGCATAATCGAGGGCAGTCGGGTGGATGCCGCTTTCAAAGGAGTCCGTGGCATGCTTCTGCACCTGAATCGTCGACTCGCGGGTAACATTATCATGACAGGAAAGCGCGCGGTTTCACTCGCGTTGATGGTGGCAGCGATGTCTGCGTGTACCGAGACATCCGCCCCGGGCAGCGACATTCTCACGGGTTGCGAGACACCGGGCTCATCCCCCGGGGGCGTCAGCAACGACCCGATTCTCTTCATCCACGGATATGCCGGCAACGGCGGCAACTGGCAGGACATGAAGGCGAGGTTCCTCGCCGACGGCTGGCAGCCGAACGAGCTTTTCGCCTGCAACTACAGCTTCACGGCGTCGAACGTGACGAGCGCCGCCGAAATCGGCGCGCAAGTCAACGAGATACTACGGGTTACCGGGGCGTCGAGGGTCGACATTGTTTCTTTCTCGATGGGCAGCGTCTCATCGCGGTACTACCTGAAAAACCTTGGCGGCACGTCAAAGGTTGACGCATGGGTTTCGCTTGCCGGGCCCAATCACGGGACTGATGCAGTCGAGATCAACAACTGTGCGTTCACTCCCTGTCGTGAGATCGCACCCGGCTCGGCATTTCTTGCGGACCTGAACAACGGCGATGAAACGCCGGGGCTCGTACGCTACGCGACCTGGCGCTCACCATGCGACACGACGATAAATCCCGACGAGAGTGTCGTACTGCTCGGCGCGACGAACAACCTCACTGCCTGCATCCCGCATCTGGCGATGCTCACCGACCCGGTCGTGTACTCCCAGGTGCGAGCGTTCGTCGACTAGATCCCGCTGAGCGAAGCCGGGCATACTGCACCGGCATCGCGAAAACTCAACGCCCGAACGAGAATCCCAGCGACACGTACGTGCGTTCCATGTCGGGCTGAGCATCCGGCGGGAACGAGTTGTACGTCACGATGTTTCCGCCGCTCACGCGACCGATCTCGCCGACTATGCGGAGCACCTGCGAGTTTATCCACACCGAGCCGAACATGTTCGTCCGAGTGAGCTTCTGGCTCAGGTCGATCGGGCCCCCTGTGCCTCCGGCAGTGGCGGGGCGAGGAGCCACCGTTACCGTGATCTGCGCGTCTGACCTGTACGTGTCCCGGCCGTAGCCTCCCCCAAGGCCGAGAAACCCGAAATTCTTGCCGGTTACCGCGCGCCAGGATCTCGACCGGACCCTGACATCCTCGAGGAGCAGCCTGTCCTCGCCTGACGAGCCGGTGATGTCAACGCGCGGCAGCTCCCTCGTGAGGTAGCTCACCGCCAACCCGGGAGTCGTTGCCGTTTCGGAGATGAGACCGACCTTGGCCCCGAAGCCGAGCTTGTAAGACCCTGAAGGCAGGCTCACAGCAATTGATTCGTTGCTGTATTCGGGGATGTACGATGCGCTCATCAGCAGATCGATAGCGAGGAATCCCGCCGGCGTGCCTGGATAGACGCCAAGTGCGACATCGGCGGTCGCGAACCCGATCGGCTTCGTGTCGATCGTGTAGCTGCTCTGTTGCGCGCCAAGCGTATTCGGGACGACCCGGTCGACTTCGGGGAGCGAGCCGTTGAGGGCGTTTGCCCGAAGCCCGATCGAGAACCTGCCGATTTTCCCGAATGCGCCGCCGATGCCCTGCGTGGGATTGCCACCGGCAAGCACGGCGCCAAGCTGCGGCGCCATGTACTTGAAGAGATCTATCGCTTTCTGGCAGGCGTCCTGCGCAATCATCGTGTTGTCGGGATCCCCGCTGCCGTC
>JBBQZF010000081.1:0-11255 GCA_038208015.1 Gemmatimonadales bacterium | reverse complement strand
TCCCCCATCGGCCTCGCACTCGTCGGCCGGGGCATTGGTGAGAAAACGATCCTCAAGCTTCCCGCGTCCGTGCGGAAGCTGAAAATCGTCGGCCTCAAGACGATACACGAGAGCTGACCCGTGCCTGCGGCCCGGATGTCCTTGATAGTGGTAACCGAGCAGGATCTGCTTTAGTCAGATCACCGGAAGCGGCACCTCGTCCGTCGGCGGGCGGCGAGGTTTGCGGCCGAGCCTTTTCTCAACGACATCGACGATCTCGGCGGCCATCGAGCGGTAGGTGGTGAGCTTGCCCCCGGTGACGATTATGACTCCGGCCGGGTCGAGCGAAATCTGGTGCTCTCGTGAAATACTCGACGGGCTCGCACCCGGTGGGGCCGCTGCGAGAGGACGAATGCCCGCCCACGTCTCGAGGACGTCACTCGCGGTCAACTCCGCGGCGGGGAAGTAGTGATTCGCCGAGCGGAGCAGGTATTCGATCTCCTGATCACTGGCTTTCACGTCGTCGGGCGACTCCGACGTGTAGATGTCGGTCGTGCCGATTATCGCGCGGTCACCCGACGGAAGCACGAACATCACTCTCCCGTCCAGCGGCGAGGTCAGCGTCACCGCGCTGTGGTTGCCCATTCGGTCCCTCGCGACAGCCACATGCGATCCTTTCGTTCCCTTCGCCTGCCACGGCCCGGTCGCGCTCACGATCACCCGCGCACGCACCTGCGTTGTCCCCCCACCGAGAGTGTCGCACACCAGTGCGCCGTCGGCACCCGTTCTGGAGCCCGTCACTGATTCCATTCTTGCGTGATCCACGGCCACGGCGCCGTTGTCGAACGCGGCCTGGATCGTCGCAATCGTCAGCCCGGCATCGTCCGTCGAGGCATCGAAGTAGCTTGCCCCGCCCCGCAGGCCGTTGCGCTCGAGCGCCGGCTCATTCTGGAGCGTCTGTTCGATGCTGAGCGACTTGTGCCGCCGCACCCTGCGGCGACCCGCCAGGAGATCGTAGATTCCGAGTCCGATTCTGAGCTTCCATCGGGGCAGCCGGGCACCAGCGTAAACGGGCCAGGTGAACTCGAGCGGCTTCACGAGGTGCGGGGCAATCCGGAGCAGAATCTCCCTCTCCCTCACCGACTCGCGCACCAGGCCTATCTGGCCACGCTCGAGATACCTGATTCCGCCATGGATGAGCCGTGACGACTTGCTCGACGTCCCGCTGGCCCAGGCGCCCTTGTCGATTATGGCGACGCTCAAGCCCCTCATCGCGGCGTCTCGCGCGATTCCTGCACCGGTAATTCCGCCGCCAACCACGAGCACGTCGAAAATCCGCGATCCGAGATCCGGGAAGGTGCGCTCCATTCTGGAAAGATACCCCCACCCTGTCTAACTTCCCGTCATGCCCACGTTTGGAAATGGACGCCGCGTCGCCATCGTCGATGGAGTACGCACCCCGTTCACCAGAGCAGGAACGGCGTTCAGGTCGATATCGGCTATCGACCTGGGCAAGCTTTGCGTCGCCGAGCTTATCCAGCGGACAAATCTCAGTGGTGGCGAGATAGAGGCCCTGGTGTTCGGGACTGTCATCCCGAACGTCATCGCGCCAAACATCGCCCGCGAGATCTCTCTCATGCCACTCATGCCGAAAGGCGTGCAGGCCTTCACAGTGAGCCGGGCATGCGCCTCTGCCAACCAGGCGATCACAGACGCGGCAGACCAGATCGCGCTGGGCCACATCGACGTGGCGATCGCCGGCGGCGCCGAATCGCTGTCGAACGTGCCGATCCTCCATTCGCGGGGAATGTCCGAGGCCCTCGTGCTTGCCTCGAAGGCAAAGACGCTTCCAGGGCGCGTGAAAGCGCTTTCGCGAATCAGGCCGAAGGATCTCGTCCCGATCACTCCCGCCATTGCGGAGCCGACCACTGGCGAGACGATGGGGCAGTCCGCGGAGAAGATGGCCAAGCTCAACGACATATCGCGCGAAGACCAGGATCAGTTTGCGCTCAGGTCGCATCGCCTTGCTGCGGCGGGCACGGCTGACGGCCGCCTCACCTCCGAAATCATGCCGGTCTACGTGCCGCCGAAATTCGAGAGCGTCGTCACGACCGACAACGGGATCCGGTCGGACACAAGCTACGAGCAGCTGTCGGCGCTGAAGCCGGTTTTCGATCGCAGGTATGGGAGTGTCACGGCTGGAAATGCGTCCCCGCTCACCGACGGCGGAGCCTGCGTCCTTCTCATGAGTGAAGAGAAGGCGAAGTCGCTCGGGTACGAGCCGCTCGGCTACATCAGGTCGTACGCTTATGCGGCTCTCGATCCCGGAGAGCAGCTTCTCCAGGCGCCCGTGCTCGCGGCGCCCGTAGCGCTCGCCCGAGCCGGGCTTGGGCTCCGCGACATGGATCTCGTCGAGATGCACGAGGCATTCGCTGCGCAGGTGCTTTCGAACCTGAAGGGTCTCGAGTCGCGTACGTGGGCCGAGCGTGCCGGGTTTTCGGAGCCGGTCGGTGAAGTTGACCAGTCGCGGCTGAATGTCATGGGTGGCTCGATTTCGATCGGGCATCCCTTCGGCGCGACAGGGTCGCGCATCACTGTAACGCTGCTCAACGAACTCAGGCGCCGCGGCGGGCAGTTCGGGCTGATGACTGTCTGCGCAGCGGGCGGCCTCGGTTTCTCGATGGTCGTGGAGCGTGACAGGTGAGCTCCCCATACGCACTCTCGGCGGAGATAGTCAGCGGGATCGCGATAATCACCATCGATCTCCCCGGCGAGCCGGTCAACAAGTTCAACCGCGCAGTGAAGGACGAGTTCATCGCGCTGTTCGACAGGCTCGAGCGCGACCTGAATGTTCGCGCGGCGGTCTTGATAAGCGGAAAGAGTGACAGCTTCATCGCCGGCGCCGATATCGAGGAGTTTCTCGAGATAAAGACTTCGGAGGAAGCGCAGCGGCTGAGCCATGAGGGGCAGCTCCTTCTCGATTCGATCCAGGAGCAGCGCACGCCGTTGATCGTCGCGATTCATGGAGCGTGCATGGGCGGGGCGCTGGAGCTTGCACTTGCCGCCCACTATCGCATCGCGACTGATCATCCGAAGACCGTACTCGCGCTGCCCGAGGTTCAGATCGGGCTCATCCCCGGCGCCGGCGGAACGCAGCGCCTGCCGCGGCTGATCGGAATTCGCGCCGCGCTCGATATCATTCTCACCGGCAAGAACATCCGGGCGAAGAAGGCGCTACAGATCGGGCTCGTCGACGAGCTGGTCCATCCGTCGATCCTCAGGAAGATAGCGATCCAGCGCGCGAATGAGCTCGCGGAGGGAACGAGGAAGCGGGAGCGGCACAAGGGCGGCGTAACAGGGTTCCTACTAGACGAGAACCCTGCCGGCCGGCGCGTTGTCCTGAAGAAAGCGCGCGAAGAGACGATGAAGAAGACCCGCGGCAATTACCCTGCGCCGCTCGCCGCGCTCGACGCCGTTGCCGCGGGTTACAGCGGAGGTCCGAGCCACGGATACCGCGAGGAGTCGCGGCTGTTCGGCGAGATGGCAATGACACGCGAGTCGCGGCATCTGATCTCGATCTTCTTTGCGACGACGGCTCTCAAGAAAGATCCGGGAGTCGAGCTGCCCGAGGGCGCGCCACCACCGGAGATCATGCCGGTCGAGAAGCTCGGCATTCTGGGCGCCGGGTTCATGGGGGCGGGCATCGCGTCTGTTGCGCTCCAGCAGGGAACTCTCGTGCGCATGAAGGACGCTGACCACGGTCGCGTCGCGAAGGGATTCGCCGCAGTGCGCGACGTTGTAAGGGAGCGGCTGACCAGGCGCCAGATCACGAAGGTCCAGTACTCTGACACGATGGCGCTCCTCGGCGGGACAATCGACTACTCCGGTTTCGGCAATGTCGATCTCGTGATCGAGGCGGTGTTCGAAGACTTGAACGTCAAGCACGAGGTGCTGCGCGAGGTCGAAGCTGAGCTCAAGCCGTCGGCGATATTTGCGTCGAACACCAGCACGATTCCGATAACCAGGATCGCCGAGGTCTCAGAGCGGCCCGATCGCGTGCTGGGGATGCATTTCTTTTCGCCGGTTCACAAGATGCCGCTGCTGGAGGTCATTACGACGGAGCAGACCGATACTGACGTGACAGCGACTGTCGTCGCATACGGGAAGAAGCTCGGAAAGACCGTCATAGTTGTGAAGGACGGTCCCGGGTTCTACGTGAACCGGATCCTCACGCCCTACATAAATGAAGCGGGACGGCTCCTCGACCAGGGCGCGTCGATAGACGCAGTTGATAATGCGCTGCTCGAATTCGGTTTCCCTGTCGGCCCGATCACCCTTATCGACGAAGTCGGGCTCGACGTGGGGTCGAAGGCTGGAAAGATCATGTACGAGGCGTTCGGGGAGAGATTCGCGCCGCCGTCGTCGATGCAGGCAGTCGTCGCGGCGGGGCGCCTTGGCCGGAAGGCGAAGAAGGGATTCTATCTCTACGATGATGAAGGGAAGAAAGGTGACGTTGACCAGAGTGTTTATTCGCTTCTTGCTCCCGCCGCGCGGGTGACGAGCACGACGTCGGGGCAGTCGCAGAGCCGCGCGCAGATTCCCGCTGCCGAGATTCAGCGGCGGACGATATTGCCGATGCTCAACGAGGCGGCGAGATGCCTTGATGAGGGAGTGATCAGGTCGCCGCGGGATGGAGACATCGGCGCAGTCTTCGGATTCGGATTTCCCCCGTTCCGCGGGGGACCGTTCCGCTACATGGATGAGATCGGGGTCGCTGATGTAGTGAAGCAGCTGGAGGAGCTCAACGACAGGTTCCCGGGAAGGTTCGAGCCTGCCGAGTTGCTCGTAACGATGGCGCGTCGCGGAGACTGGTTTCACCCGAAGCTGTGATCCGTAAATTCCCCAGTTGGCAAATACGCGGCGTGGCTGCCGCCTCGGTTCTGTCGATAGCAGCGTGCGCCACCGGATCAGGGCTTTCCAGCGGGCCGGGAAGTACGGTACCGCTGACTCGCGCTGAGCGATCCGGTTATCTCGAGACGTCTCGTCATGCTGACGTGATTGCGTTCCTCGATTCTCTGAAAGGCAGGCCCGAGCTGGCGTTCGGCTCGATCGGAAGGACGAACGAAGGCCGGGACATACCATATGTGATTGCTTCGCGGCCGCGGGTTGCGACTCCTGAAGAGGCGGCGAAACTTCGCCGGCCGGTGGTCTACGTTCAGGGCAACATCCATGGCGGCGAAGTCGAGGGGAAGGAAGCGCTTCTGGCGCTGCTGCGTGATCTCACGTCATCGCCCGTTCCCAATGCTCTCGATTCCGTGATTCTCATCGCGGTTCCGATCTACAACGCCGATGGGAATGACAAGTTCGCGCACCAGGAGCTGAACCGCGGATCGCAGAATGGGCCGGAGATGGTCGGCGTGCGAACGAACGCGCAGGGACTCGACCTCAACCGCGACTACATCAAGGCCGAAGCGCCGGAGACACGCGCGTCGCTGGCGATGTTCGGTCGGTGGAAGCCTGATGTGTTCGTGGATCTTCATGCGACCAACGGCAGCTACCACGGTTACGCGCTGACATACGCGCCACCGCTGAATCCCGCTTCACCCCTGGGCATTTACACGCGCGATTCAACAATGCCCGTGCTGCGCGAGAGGATGCAGTCAAGGCACGGCATTCCCACCTTCGACTACGGCGACTTCATCTCTGCGGATACGCTGTCCAGGGGATGGGTGACGTTCGACTCCCGGCCGCGGTTCGGGACGAACTATTACGGGCTGCGTGGGAAGATCAGCATTCTCAGCGAGGCATACTCGCACGATCCGTTCGAGCGGCGCGTTAAGTCGACGTATGCGTTCGTGAGCGAGATACTTTCAATGATCGGCGAGGCACGCCGGGTCGGGCCCCCGACGTTTGGCGTGCCGGCCAGCCTGCGCGGGGGGATTCCCGTGCGCTCGCGGATGGCCGCGGCCCCTGACTCCGTTGCTGTTGTCGCAGAAATCGTCGAGCCGACGGGAGATTCAACCCGGACTGAGCCTGGCGTTCCGAAAGGCCGGCGCAGAACAGGCCGCTACGTCACAGCGAAGATGCCGGTGTTCGAGAGGTTCGAGCCGACCCTGCGAGTGCCGATGCCCGAGCGATACGTAATTCCGGCGAAGGATACAACGGTTGTTCGCGTGCTTCGCGATCATGGCATCCTCGTCCGAGTCGCCTCGAACCCAATTCCCGGAGTGGACCTCGTCGGCAACGGCTTCGTCTTCATGATCGATTCGGTCGTCGTTGCACCGCGCCCCTTCCAGGGACACCGCGAGGTGCGCCTCACCGGCAGATGGCGCGGCGAGACCCGGAAGATCGAGGCGGGCTCATTCATCGTCGACATGTTGCAGCCGCTCAGCCTTCTGGCGGTCTACCTGCTCGAGCCAGAGAGCGACGACGGGCTCGTGACCTGGAACTTCTTCGATTCAGACCTCCGCCCCGGCGGACTTTATCCCGTATTCAAGGTCGGCGGCGTGCCGCCTTCCCCATAGCGACAGCCAATCATGCTTCGAGACACACTCCTATACCTCTCCGACCAGCCCCGCGTCTTCAACTTCGTCCGGCACAACCGCATGGCGAAGGGGTTCGCGAGCCGGTTCGTCGCGGGTGAGACAATCGACACGGCTCTCGGCGCCGTCAGGAAGCTCAACTCGGATGGCATGACGGCAACACTCGACCTCCTCGGCGAAAGTGTGAGAAACGAGAAGGAGGCGCGAGCTTCAGCGAAGGCGTACATCGAGATGCTCGACCGCATCAAGGCGGAAGGCCTCGACTCGAATGTGTCGGTGAAACTGACCGCGATGGGGCTCGATATCTCGGAGGATCTCTGTGTTTCCAACATGCAGAACATCCTCGACCGTGCCCACGACCTTGAGACATTCGTCAGGCTCGACATGGAATCGAGCGAATACACCCAGAAGACTCTCGACCTGTTCTACGAGCGGCTTTACCCGTCATACCGCGGCAACGTCGGACTCGTCCTCCAGAGCTATCTCTACCGGACGGCAACCGATGTCGAGGAAGCGAACGGGGCGAGTGCGCGCGTGCGCCTTTGCAAGGGAGCGTACAAGGAGCCGGCATCTGTCGCCTTTCCAGAGAAGAAGGATGTCGACGACTCGTTCGTCAGGAGCATGCAGGCGCTGCTGTCAGACGGTCACTACCCCGGAATCGCGACACACGACGAAGCGATGATCGACGCGACGAAGCGCTTCGCCAGGGACAGCGACATACCGAATGACAGCTTCGAGTTCCAGATGCTCTACGGCGTGCGGCGTGATCTTCAGGACAAGCTCGTCCGCGATGGATATCGCCTGCGCGTATATGTCCCGTTCGGCACGCAATGGTATCCCTACCTGATGCGCCGTCTCGCGGAGCGTCCGGCAAATGTCGCTTTCATCACCGGGAACATCGTTCGGGAGATGGTCGGGAGACGTCGCCGCTAGATGGGCCAATTCCTTCCCGCGGATCACTCGAAGGGTGATGCGAACACAGTCGGCGGATATACAGCCGTGCATGCGAGACCGCCGGCGTTCGAGGGGAAGGACGGAACTTCATACAGCGTCGAAGTGATGACCGACGCCACGGGAGACGAGTCGAAGCCCTGGGCAGGTTACCTCATGTTCATCCGGTGGCGTGCAGGAGACCCTGTCGCGATGGGACACGTGGAGACCGACTATCTCCGCTACGGATCAACCGAGGATGAGGCACGGGACGCAGTCGGAGGCATTTTGCTGAACGATGCGCTGGCCGAGCTAAACAGGGGGCTCGAGCTGAGGGCGGGCCCCTCCCGGCCGTGGTGGGAAGCCATGCGCGAAGAGGGAGACGCTTGACCCGGCACGCGGTCGTGCTGAGCGGGACCGGTGGACTGTGGCGGGTCCGCACTGACGACTACGAAATTCTCGAAGTGCCGATGCGCGGCCGCCTCAAGAAGCTCGACGATTCGCTCAAGCTGACAGTAGGCGACTCGATAAATCTCGAGCCCGGCACCCAGGACGGAACATGGGCGATTGGCGAGATACTTCCGCGAAAGTCACAGCTCGCCCGGCGGATGCCCGGGGGAGGGCATGGGGAGCGGATAGTCGCCGCCAACGTCGACCAGGTGATGATCGTCTTTGCGGCGGCAAAGCCCGAGCCGCATGTCAGGATGCTCGACAGGTTTCTCGTCATCGCCGAGGGAAACGGGCTCGACGCGCGGATCGTGATAAACAAGATCGATCTTGTGGACGAGCAGTCGGCGCGGGAGCGCTTTGCCGACTACGAGCGCGCCGGATATCCCATGCACTACACCAGCATGAAGAAACAGGCCGGTCTCGAGGAGCTGCACGCTGCGCTTGCCGGACGCGTGTCAGTCCTGAGCGGTCCTTCGGGCGTCGGGAAATCCTCTCTCCTGAACGGGATGTATCCCGGACTCAATCTCCGCGTCGGCGAGATAAGCGAAAGCGTCAACAAGGGCCGGCACACCACGGTCGGCGGATACATGCATCCGCTGCCAGACGGCGGGTATGTCGTTGATACGCCCGGATTGAGGGAAGTCGGCATGTGGGGAATGCCGTCGGAAGATCTCGACTCGTGCTTCCCGGAATTCAGGCCGTTCCTCGACGGCTGCAGGTTCGGCGACTGCACCCATCTCAACGAGCCCGACTGCGCGGTGCGTTCCGCTGTGCAGTCGGGCAGTGTGAGCTCGGAGAGGTACGACAGCTATGTGAAGCTGAGGGGCGAGTTGACCGACACTGAAAAGAAGTGGGCCACCCTCAAGCCCGGGTCGTACGACAAGAAAAAACGCGGCAGGTAGCAGCATTACCGCACTTCGTCACTCGTTGAGCGAGAGGTTCCACACTACGGGGATGTCCTCTGCAAGCGAGTCCCTGACGGAGCAGTACTTGTTCACGGACAGCTCGACCGCGCGCTCGGCGTGAGCGCGCTCGATTCCTTCGCCGGTCATCGAGACGTTCAGCGTGATATGCCTGAAGCGGCGGGGAATAGAGTCGACGCGCTCACCCAGGATTTCGACGCTGTATTTCTCGAGGGGCGTGCGGCGTTTTGCGAGGATGTCGACTATGTCGACTGACACGCATGACGCGAGCGCTATGAGCAGCGCGTCAGGCGGGGTCGGGCCAGCGATTCCGTCGCCATCCAGCCTGACCTGAGGCCGGCCTTCGCGGCCGGCGTCGAAAGTATGCTCGCCTTTCCACTCGACGAGTACGCGCGATGGTGTGCTCAACCGGGTGCTCCGTTCAGGGGTTTCGTCTCCGTCGCTGGTCCTGGCAGCTTGAGTCATTTCGGGTCGGGAGCGAGGGGAAGGTGAAACAATCGCGCCATGAAAGCGGTGTCAACTCCAGGTCGTCGAGCACCTGAAACGCGGTCGGAGACCGGAAGTGGCAGCTTCCGTTGCGGCCAGCGCGGATTTTAATTGGTATCGATGCCCGTTCCATACAATCCGCGCCGGCTCGCAGTGGGCGCGGCGAAGAAATTCATCTTTGATGGCCGCGATCCGGAGACGATCCTGGAGCGCATTTCGGGCATCGACAGGCATGGCAACATCCTGCCCTCCCCCCCACTCCCCGAGGACCTTATGTCCCGCCCTCGCGACCGCATTCTCCAGAATCTCGACGAGATGTACGCCGAAGCCTTCGAGCGCGCCCGGGAATCCGGCGACAAGTCGCAGATGGCTTCGCTCGACTTTGCCTACAGACGAGAGCAGCTCTACTTCGAAGTTCTGCTCGATGTGCGCGACGCGCTGGAACGACGCTGAGCGCCGAAACTCCACCTGAAACGCGTGCCGGAACCATGAGAGCGCCCCTGTGAACCAGACGGCGCTCTTTATCGCGTTCAACGTCGGCGTGCTCGCTGTCCTTGCGATCGACCTTGGCGTGTTCAACCGCACGGCGCACGCGCCGTCGGTCAGGGAGGCGGCGGCCTGGAGCGCCGTCTGGATCTCGCTGTCGATGGGATTTGCGGGAGTCGTCTACTACCAGATGGGATCCCAGCCGGCTCTCGAGTTCCTCACCGGATACCTGGTCGAGTACTCGCTTTCAGTCGACAACATCTTCGTTTTCCTGCTGATCTTCAGCTACTTCAGGATCCCCGACAAGTATCAGCACCGCGTGCTTTTCTGGGGCATCCTCGGCGCGCTCCTGATGCGCGGGGCGATGATCGCGGCCGGTGCATTCCTGATCGCCCGGTTCCACTGGATCATCTATGTGTTCGGGGCATTCCTGGTGTTCACCGGGATCAGGATGGCGATGCACGACGACATCGACATCGAGCCGGAGGCAAACCCGATCCTCCGCCTCGTCAGGCGGCTGCTGCCCATCACCCACGATTACCGGGGCCAGCATTTCTTCGTGAGGGAGTCGCCAACGCCCGGCGCTCCAGTGACGCTGATGGCTACACCGCTTTTCATCGTCCTGGTGCTCGTCGAGACCACCGACCTGATTTTCGCTGTAGACTCGATTCCGGCGATATTCGCGGTGACGCAGGATCCTTTCATCGTCTACACGTCGAACGTCTGCGCGATTCTCGGCCTGCGGTCGCTCTATTTCCTGCTCGCCGGCGTGATTCACAAATTCCACTACCTGAAGCTCGGTCTCGCCGTCGTCCTGACATTCGTCGGCGTCAAGATGCTCCTTGGCAGCGTCTACCACATCCCGATTCAGGTTTCCCTTGGCATCATCGCGACCATCCTGGTGTCGTCAGTCGTTGCGTCGATGATTTTCCCGAAAGAGGCAACGTGACCGACAGGTAACGCGCGATGACGCGACCTGCGATTGCGTGGCCGGTACTGTTCCAGTGCCCATCGCGGGGCAGGCCGTCGACGATCGCTCCGGCCTTGCGGGCGTGCTCGATCGAGTCCGGGATGCCCGGCAGGTAGTCCCAGCCGGCACTCGACGCCAGCTCCCGGAAAACGGAATCCGCGAACGCGTCGCCCTCCGCTGCAAATCCCAGTATCGGTACGGCCCCCGAGCGGGAGCGGGCCATTCGCATTATCTCGCCCGTGGTACGGATCGAGCGGGCGAGCGCTTCAGGATAAAGTTCCCGTTCCCTCCCGAGATCGACTGCCTTCGCGTCATCCTGCTGCTGAGCGGGTTACGGACCCCGAGAAAGTGATCATTGTTGACGAGGTCGTTGGCGCTCAGCTGCCAGAGGATCATGCCCGGATCGATCGAGTCAAAATGCCTGTCGAGTACCATGTATTCCTGCAGCGTTCCGTATCCGCCCGTTCCATAGGCAAAAATCGACAGATC
>JBBQZF010000080.1:0-11261 GCA_038208015.1 Gemmatimonadales bacterium | reverse complement strand
ACGTATTGCGGACGTATTGCGGACGTATTGCGGACGTATTGCGGACCGGGGACTGCGGACTACTGCGGACCCGGTCCGCAGTAGTCCGGGTCAGAGTCCGAAGTGCGTCCGCAGTCCGCAATCAGTTAAGGCCGTATGAATCCCCCGCCGGCCACCTGCTGGCGCCAGATATGCATTCCCCGCTAACGGAACTTTGCGCCTGTATCTATGATATGCAGGTAGACACCTGAATCGGAGCCGAATGGCCACCTCCCTGTCCCCCGCCACACCCGCTCGCGAGCCCGCGAACGCCGCGATGAAGGCGGCAAGTCTCTGCCACGACATGAAAGCGAATGACGTCGTCCTGCTCGACCTCAAGGGCGTCACGGACATGACGGACTATTTCGTCATCGCCAGCGGAACCTCTGACACCCACGTGCGCGCGATCGGCGAGCACCTCATCGGCGAACTGAAGAAAGAGGGCGTCAGGGTACACCATGTCGAGGGTGTTCAGCAAGGCAGGTGGGTGCTGCTCGATTTCGTCGATTTCGTCGTGCACGTCTTTCACCCGACTCTGCGGTCCTTCTACCAGATAGAGCGCCTGTGGAGTGATGCGGAAGTAGTCCCCACAGCCTAATCACATCCCGGAGCGGGACAATGAAAGCGGTTCGCGCATTGGTTGTAGTGCTCGCACTGATCGGTGCCTCCAGAGTGGAGGCACAACAGTACTTCGGCCAGAATCTTGTCCAGTACAAGCACTTCAAGTGGCGCGTGCTCGAGACAGAGCACTTCCTTGTCCACTACTATCCGGAAGAGAAGGAAGCCGTTCACATCGCGGCAAGGATGGCGGAGCGTTCATACGCCCGGCTGTCGCGGATCCTTGGTCACCAGTTCCGTGAGAAGAAACCGATCATCCTCTTCTCGTCCCGCGCCGACTTCGGCCAGAACAACGTAACAGGAGACCTCGGCGAAGGAGTGGGCGGAGTGACGGAAACGGGCCGCCACCGCCTCATCATGCCGTTCACCGGCGACCTCGGAAGCTTCGAGCAGGTTCTCGCTCACGAGCTCGTCCACGAATTCCAGTTCGACATATTCCAGCGAGGGCGGGCTGGCGCAAACCAGCAGGTTCTCGAGCGGGTGAATCCGCCGCTGTGGTTCATGGAGGGCATGGCTGAGTATCTCTCGACCGGCCCCGACCACCCGCTCACCGCCGGCTGGCTACGCGACGCGGCCGTCTCGGGCAACATCCCGACGATCAAGCAGATGACTGATCGTCCCGACAAGTACTTCCCGTACCGCTATGGCGAGTCGCTTTGGCAGTACATAGGAGAGCGGTGGGGCGATGCGGCAATCGGGGAGATCCTTCGCAATGCCCCGAACGTCGGCATCGAGCGGGCATTCATCCGTGAGCTCGGAATGTCGCTCGTCGACGTCGGTGCCGCATGGCGCGAAGCCGTACAGTCGCAGTACCTGCCTGCCGCTTCGCTCTATCAGCGACCCCAGACATTCGCACAGCCGCTTCTCACGCGCAGGCGCTCAGGCGGGGAGATCTTCCTCGCACCAGTCCTTTCGAACGACGGCAACTACATCGCGTTCCTGTCGAACGGCAATGAAAAACGGGGTGAGCTCTTCATCGACCTCTGGCTCGGCAATGCCCGCACCGGCGAGCGCGTCAAGCGGCTCGTAAAAAGCACCCTGAATCCCGACTTCGAGGAGCTCCGCCTGCTCTACTCGCAGAGCGCCTTCTCGAATAACGGGAAGCTCCTCGCGTTCACTGCGCAGCGGGCGGGAAAGGACGTGCTTTATCTGCTCGACATCCAGAGTCGCGATGTTGTAAGGCGGCTCGATCTTCCGTTTGACGGAGTGACATCGCCGTCGTTCTCGCCCGACGACAGGCGGATAGTGTTCAGCGCGACGCTGGGAGGGATCACCGACCTGCACATCGTTGACGTGGACGGCAAGAACCTGCGGCGCCTCACGAACGACGTCTTCGCCGACCTTCAGCCGAACTGGTCTCCTGACGGAACCAAGATCGCGTTCGCTACAGACCGCGCGCCGCCGACCGACCTTGAAACGCTGAACTTCGCGAAATGGCAGATAGCCGTGATCGATGCGGAGAGCGGCGCAATCGACGTGATTCCGGGCCAGGCCGGCCACAACCTGAATCCGTCATGGGCACCCGACGGAGCGTCTGTCGCGTACATATCCGATCGCACCGGCGTCCAGAACGTATTTCTCTACGACTTCGGCGACCGGAACCAGTATCAGCTGACGAACGTCCTCGGCGGCATCTCCGCGATCACCGAGTACAGTCCTGCCCTCACGTGGGCTCGCGGCGCGGACAGGATGGCGTTCACCTATTTCGAGAGGGGCGACTACACCGTCTGGACTGTCGATAATCCGCGCGCGCTCAAGACCGTCGCTTTCACCGGAACCGGGACCGCGCCGACCGGGCTTGTGATGAGGGCCCCAGCCCTTCCCGAAGCAGTCGCCGAGGCAGTCGCAAGCGTCGGCTCGAACAATTCGATCTACAGGTCGCCAACTGGTTCGCGTCCGTCGGGCGAGCTCGCCGAGGGCGAGGCGCAGGCAAGTGGCGTCGAGACCACGACGGTCGCGGTGCTGATCTCCGATCCCGTTTTTGCGCTGCCGGATACCACGCGGTTCCGGGACTACGCGTATTCTGTCGGCTTCAGGCCCGACTATATCGCGCAGCCGGAAGTCGGTTACGCGACCGGCAATCAGTACGGGATGAGCGGGTTCAACGGCGGGACGACAATCGTGCTGAGCGACCTGCTCGGAAATCACCAGATCGCGCTGTCGGCTTCAGTCTACGGCCAGCTTCGCGATGCAAGTGTGTTCGCGGCGTACGCGAATCGCAGCCGGCGATGGCAGTATACGTTCGGAGCATACCAGCAACCGGTGTTCCTGCCGCAGTCCGGTGGAACGCTCGAGCAGCGGCCCGACGGAAGCCAGCGTTTCAGCGTGCTTTACAGCCGGTATGTCCTGCGCAACGCGTTCCTCAACGGCCAGTATCCCCTCAACCGGTTCACCCGGTTCGAGACAGGCGTTCAGTTCAACAGCATAGGCCGCTCACTCGTTGCGCTGACGCAGGACTGCTACGTGAACGGCTGCACCGCACCGGAGATTAACGACGTTGCCAACGCGCCGGCGTACAATTACGTCGCGCCGTCCGTCGCGTATGTCTCCGACAACACCCTGTTCGGTTATACCGCTCCGGTCATCGGCCGGCGCTACCGTTTCCAGGTCTCCCCGGCAGTCGGCAACCTCAAGTGGGTCGAGGGCCTCGTCGACTACCGCAGGTACGACCCCATCATCTTCAACACCATCACGATCGCCACGCGCCTGCTGTCGAGCGTGTCGGTCGGACGCGACGAGGACACATTCCTCAAGTACATCGGGCGCCCCGAATACGTGCGCGGCTATGACAACGCGAACTTCAGCGGCTACGAGTGCACGTCATACATCGGAGGCGGAGCGTCGTGCGAAACCGAGCAGCTCGTCGGCAGCAGGGTGGCGGTCTTCAATGCCGAGGTGCGTTTCCCGCTGGTCCGGAGATTCGACATCGGCACCCTCCCGATAGGTCTTCCCCCGATAGAAGGCCTCGTCTTCTACGACGCGGGCCTCGCCTGGAGCAAGGGTCAAACGGTTTCGCTAACGAGGCCCGGGGATTATGATTTCATGCTCCAGCGCTATCCGCTTCGGAGTTTTGGAGTGGGTCTGCGCGTGAATCTTTTCAACATCGCGATCCTCAAGTGGGATTACGCGAAACCGCTCGATACACCTGGACGCAAGCCGATCTGGACATTCTCGCTGGGCCCGAGTTTCTAGCGGTCTCCGGCTCGTAGCTCTGGCACTCGCCGTCGCCGCCTGCGGGGGCGACAGGCAGGCGCCAGCAGACGCTCGCTCGGGAGCGTCTGTCCGCGGTCCCGATCAGCTCGTCCTCAGGGTCCCGCTCGCCGGCGGCATCGCGCGGGCATACGGTTATCCGGCACTGGACTCGGTTCTCTGGTCAGTGTCTGCCGCCCCCGCCGTTGGTCGCGTGCTCGGCTTCGACCCCGACGACGGGTCGGTCGCGCTCATCGACGGAGCCGGCCTTCCCCGCCGAATCGACCTCCGCGCGACGGCGGTTCGCGTCGCCTCGCGCTCGAAGCTCGCCTCCCTCGCGTCCGCCAACGGCTCAGACATTTTCGGCGTTACCGGGGCCGGCGACGTATCGCGGCTGAACCCGACCGGTGACTGGGCCTTCGTGCCGCCCTCGCCCGCCCGCTGGGTTTTTCCCCAGCCGAACGGGGCCGTGGTCATAGCGGGAAACCAGGGATCCGAAACTCATCTCTGGCTGATCAGGCCCACCGACGACGACATCATCGCCAGCGCGACCCTCCCGCTCGTGACACGGGGAATACGCACGCGAATCGGCGACCGAATCTACTTCACGGTCGATTCCGGGCTGATCGGCGTGCTCACGCGTGATCTCTCGCCGGTCAGGAGCGTTCGGCTTGCTTCCCCGCCAACCGCGGCAGTGCCGACTCCGAGCGGCGACCGTCTGTATGTGGCACTCGGTGGAAGGAGCGAGGTCGTCGTGGTCGATCGTTACTCGGGAGCTGTGTCGCGCACAATTCCGCTGCCCGGCGAAGCGAAAGACCTGCGGATGGATCCCCTTGGCCAGCACGTCCTGGCGCGAGGCGACGGGGAGTCCGCATGGGTCATCGCGATCGGCACCAACCAGGTGACCGGAGCCATTCGATCCAGATGGCGGGCCGATCTCCCGGCTTTCGCTCCCGACGGCGCAATTGCCACGGCCCGTGGGGACGATGTGGTGTTCGTGAACGCGACCGACCTCCGGGAGCTGCGGACTATCGCACGGGGAGCCGGAGATTTCTGGTATTTCTTCGCGTGGAACGGCTTTCGTCCCCGCTCGGCGGACCTCGATCTGCCCGTGACCTTCGATTCGCCCGCAACAGCACTTCCGGATACGCTGAGGCTGGGCGGCGACAGCCTTCCGCAGCCGACTGTGCGCGACGCCTCCCCGTCCATGATTGAGCCGCCACCGTCGATCGCCCCCGCGGCGCCCGGATTCATGGTATCCTTCGCTGCGGTCCTCTCCGAAGAGCGTGCGAGGGAGGTCGCGTCAGGATTCTCGGTAAACGGCGTGCGCCCCCGCGTCGCCGCAACCCCATCGGGATCCACCACCATTTACCGCGTTGTGCTCGGGCCATACCGGACACGCGATGAGGCGGAGCGAGTGGGAAGAGATTCCAGGCGACAATACTGGGTTTACGAGGAAGCGAGGTGACGGCCCCGAAGGCTCCGGGAGGAGCATACGAGGGCGCCGGCCGTCAGGTCGCCGTCGCGCTCCGCGGGTACTCGTCAGTGCTCGTCACCTCCGACGACGTGACCGCAGCCGCTCACACGGCTATCGGGATTGCGCTTGGAGAGAGCGCTCATCGCCTGGTGATGATCGGAGACCTCGCGGGGGAGGTCGCTCCCCTGCAATCCCTCGTCAGGGGTGACGACGCCCACGGCATATACGACAGCTTCGAGTTCGGCACGTCGTTCAGGCGCGTGGCGCGCGAGGTGGACGGCACGAAGAACATGTTGATAATGCCGAGCGGAACGGAGTCCGCGGCGACCGAGCGAATTCTCTCGAGCCGCCGGTGGAGGAACTTCGCATCGGAATTCGCGAATGCCGACGAACTGCTGCTGCTCGTTGCACATTCGGATTCGCCAGGACTCGCGCAGCTTGTCGCGCAGCTCGACGGAGTCGTGCTCGTCGGCATCCAGCGACTTCCGGCGGCGTCGGCGGCGAATATTCTTGCGCGCATTCCGCACCCGGTCGTTGCAGCCCCGCCAAAAATCGACCTGGCTCCCACACCCGCTCCTGCGGGACTGTCTCCGCTGAGGATCGGGATGGCAGCAGCTGCACTTCTCGCCATTGGTGTGCTTGGCGGCGCTACGTTCAAGATGCTGACTGGCAGTGGCGCTCAAGGGCCTGCGCCCGCGCCGGCGGATACGCTTGCGACCGCGCCCCCGCAACCGGTCCGGCCGGTCGTGCTGCCGGCGAACCCGCAGGACTCGATCGAGGCAATGCCGTATTCCGTCGAAATTCTCGCTGCTAATACGTCAGAGAGTGCTAACTTTGAGATGAATCGCCACGGGGCACAGATGCCCGCGGCGACGATCTCGCTCGTTCCCATCGGCGACACCGAAGCGACGTGGTACAAGGTGCACGCCGGCGCTTACACTGACAGCGCCGGGGCGGAAACCCTGCTGGCTACACTCAGGCGGCGGCGCATAGTTCCGGAATCGGCGGGCTCGATAATTCGCGCGCCGTTCGCGCTGATGGTCGACAGCGTGCCGGCGCAGGCGGGGATGACGGCGAGAGTTCGTGAAAGGATCCGGGATCTCTCCGAGCGCGGAGTGCATGCGTATGCGCTCGTGCAGAACGACGGAAGTGCCCGCATTTACGCGGGCGCATTCGGCAATCCCGAGCAGTCATCGCTCGCAGCGACCGCGCTGCGCGTTGCCGGCCTTACGCCGGTGCTGGAATACAGAACAGGGAGACTTCCTTAAGTGCGGCTGACGAAGCTCGAGCTTCATGGATTCAAATCGTTCGCCGACGCAACCGAGCTCGTGTTTGAGCCCGGCGTGACGGCGATAGTCGGCCCTAACGGGTGCGGAAAGTCGAATGTATCGGATGCGGTCAGGTGGGTCCTGGGAGAACAACGCGCGCGGCTGCTTCGCGGCGCGAAGATGGAGGAAGTGATTTTCCAGGGTTCTTCGGCACGCCGTCCGGTCAACATCGCCGAAGTCTCCCTGCATTTCGAGAACGAGGATGGGGCACTCAACGTTCCATTCCGCGAAGTGGTGATCACGAGGCGGCTCAGCCGCTCCGGCGACAGCGACTACCTCCTCAACAACGCACCGTGCCGCCTGCGCGACATTCACGACATGGTCCGGGGCACCGGACTGGGCGCCGATTCAGGCGTGGTGATCGAGAGCAAGATGATCGACGCTCTTCTCTCCGACCGCCCCGATGAGCGCCGGGAATTGTTCGAGGAAGCCGCCGGCGTCGGGTTGTACCGCGACCGCAAGCGAAGCACTGAGCGGAGACTCGAGGAGACCGCGGTAGATCTGGGCAGGCTCGACGACCTGATATCCGAAGTTCAGACCCAGGTCCGTTCTCTCGCCCGGCAGCGGCGCCGGGCGGAAAAGCACGTCGAGCTTAACAACCGGCGCTTCACTGTCGAGATTGCGCTTGCCTCGCGCGAGATCGACGCCTGGCGCGGCGAGCTCGAGCGGCTGGAGAAGCGGGTGGCCGAGCTGAGGCAGGAAGCCCCGGCCGCCGAGGAGAGCGTGGCAGCCGCCGAAGCCGCGCGGGACGCGGCGCACGGTTCGAGGGCCGCCGCCGAAGCCCGTCGGGGTGAGCTGGCGCGTCTCGTGAACGAGCAGCGGGAAAGCACCCAGGAGCTGCGCGCCGAAATCGCAGTAGCGGAAGAGCGTCAACGTAACGCGGTCGCGCGCCGTGAACGGGCCGAGCAGGAAAAAATGGAAGGCGGTTCGACTGTCGACAGAGTAAGCGAGGACCTCGAGCGCGCTGTCGGGAACCGCGAACAGCTCGAGGCGGAATTCGCATCGGCAAAGAGCGTTCTCGAACGACGCACGGTCGAAGAGGAGGAAGTCAGGCATGCGCTCGCGCTCGCCCGATCCCATGTGGAAACGGCGGAGCGGGCCGCGCGGGAGATGCGTGAGCTCGCTCACCGCCATGCGCTCGACCGTCAGACCACCGAGCGCGAGCTTGGCGAGCTTGCTGCGAGGCGCGAGAGCCTGACGGAAGAGCGTTCGCAGCTTGCGGACACAGCCGCGTCACTGGAGCGCGAGCTCGCCGAGCTCGAGCTGGCGCTATCAGCAGCAAGGGATCGCAACTCCCTGCTCAACGCGGACCTCGCGTCGGCCCTGGCGGCTGTACGCGCCGCGCGTGACTCTGATTCAGCCGCGAGATCCGAGCTGCTTCGCGCCGAGGAATCCCAGACGGCACTCGCAAGCAAGCTGAGCGCGCTCGAGGGCCTCGAGCGTGAGCGCGTCGGGCTCGCCCCGGCCGCTGCAAAGCTCCTTCGCGAGCGCGATCGATTCGGCGAAGGGAGTGTAATCGGTCCTCTGAGCGACTTCATCAGCACAAATGCAGACGCAGCGTCCCTTGTCGAGCGCTTCCTCGGCGCCAGCGTACACGCGGTGCTCGTTCGCGATCGGGCCGCCGCCGAGTCGATTCGCCTCTGGCATGCGGCAACGAATCCCGGGCCGCTTCTGCTCCTCCCCGCAGACTCAGTCGCGGAGGGCAAGGGTGACGCCGCAGGAACCGGTGATGATGATCTCTCCGGGCTCGTCAGCTCGCAGTCTCCAGCAGCCCATTGGGTGAAGTCCCTCCTCGGCAACGTTCGACAAATCGAGGCAGGAACAGGATTCGTCGATTCGCGTGGTGCAATCTGGCTTCCGGCGACCACGGCCGGCCCCGGTCCTCTAAGAAGGCGCGCCGAGATCGGCGAGCTTAGCCGGTCTCTCGTTGCAGCAGAGACAGCTCGTCACATGGCGGCAAGCGCGGCCGAATCGATTCGCGCCGATCTCGGTGCGGCAGAGCGAGCGGCTCAGCAGGCCGAGGAAGCCGCGGTCCTTGCATCGCGTGAAGCTTCGGAGAGAGAAGACGCGTTCACAGCCGCCACGCGCCGGCATCACCGCGCGCAGAAGGAGGTCAGCGATGCGTCGGCGCTGCTCGAGCGCCTCGCCGCGCGCGAGCTTGCGCTAAACGACAACATCACGCGCATCGCACAGTCCATATCGGAGAAGGAAGAGGGTGCCGCCCGGCTCGATTCCGAGCTCGCTGAAGCGCGGCGGTCGCTTGCCGATACCGAGACGAGGCAGGACGAGGCAAGAGAGCAGAAGACCATGAGTCAGGTCGCGGCGGCGGAGGCTCACGCTCGGCTCCAGGTTGCCGGTGACCGCGAAAGGCATCTCCGCGAGGAATTCGAGATGGCAAATGCGCGGCTCGAATCCCTTCAGGTGGAGCTCAGCACCCTCTCGGAAGCGGATGGCGAGCTCGCCAGGCAGCTCGCCGGATGGCAGCTCGATCTCGAAGCGCGGCAGGCAACTCTCGAGGATGCCGAAACCAGGTACACGAACGCCGAGCTGGCAGTGAAGACAGCGGACGAAGCGCTCGAGAACGCGGAGCATTCCCTGACCGCTCTCCGTCATCAGGCAACTGATTTGAGCGAGGAGCTGCACGGGGCGGAGCTTCGCTTCACCGAGCTTTCCGGACGCCGCACGGCGATACGGGAGCGTCTCGAAACAGACTGGAGAAAACCGCTCGACGAGCTGATGGCGGGTGTTGGACATGTCGACGCCGACGACGAATCGCTTCGGGCGGAAGCCGCCCAGCTTCGCGAGCAGCTCGAAGCGCTCGGCACCGTAAATCCGCTGGCGATCGAAGAGCACGACGAGGAGCAGAAACGCCTCGAGACGCTCACCAGCCAGCGCGCCGATCTTGCGGCCGCACGGCTCTCGCTGCAACAGGCGATACGGGAGATAGACACGACGGCGCGCGAGCTGTTCCTGACTACCTTCGTTCAGGTGCGCGAGAACTTCAGGAAGATATTCATCACGCTCTTCGGGGGCGGGGAGTGCGACCTGCGGCTGGAGAACCCTGATTCGCCTCTCGACGGTGACATCGAAGTTCATGCCGCGCCGAAAGGCAAGAAAACGCAGCGCATTCATCTCCTGTCGAGCGGCGAGCGGGCGCTTGTCGCGCTTTCGCTTCTCTTCGGGATTTTCCTCACGAAGCCAAGCCCGTTCTGTCTTCTCGACGAAGTTGACGCACCGCTCGATGACGCCAACATCGGCCGGTTCGTCAGGATGCTCAACGAGTTCAAGGCGAACACTCAGTTCATTGTTATCACGCATAATCCGCGCACCACAACGGAGGCGGCGGACGCAGTCTATGGCGTAACGATGCAGGAGCCTGGCGTGTCGTCGCTCGTCAGCGTGCACATGCGCGGCGTCGCGGTCGATGAAGCGATTGCAGGAACTCTCCCGGCAGACGAACCCGCCGGCGCCCTGACCGCCTGACATGCTCGTCGTGATGCAGCACGGCGCGGCCGCCGCCGAGGTGGACCGTGTCGTCGACGTAATCACCGAAATGGGATACGAGGCGCGCCCGATGCCCGGCGCGCAGCGAACAGCGATCGGAGTGGTCGGCAACGACGGCCGAGTCGACAGGTCGCGACTCGCCGCCCTGCCTGGTGTCGCCGAGATAATCCACGTCACCCAGCCGTACAAGCAGGTGTCCCGCGAATGGCGGCCCGAGAGCACCATCGTGACGATAGCTCCCGGTGTTTCGTTCGGCGGGAACGACGTGCCGGTCGTGGCAGGCCCATGCTCGGTCGAATCGGAGGAGCAGATCGTCGAGTCGGCTCGCGCGGCTCTCGCCGCCGGCGCGTCAGCGTTGCGCGGCGGCGCCTACAAGCCACGCAGCTCACCGTATTCATTCCAGGGCCTTGGCAAGCAGGGCTTGTCCTACCTCGCGCTCGCGCGGCGCGAGACCGGCCTGCCGATTGTCACCGAGGCGATGGACGATGAGGGCGCGCACCTTGTCGCGGAGGTGGCCGACTGCATCCAGATTGGCGCGAGGAACATGCAGAACTACTCGTTGCTCAAGACTGTCGGCCGCATCGGCAAGCCGGTGCTGCTGAAGCGGGGAATGGCAGCGACGATAACCGACCTTCTCCTCAGCGCGGAGTACATCCTCTCGGAGGGGAATGACAGGGTGATCCTCTGTGAGAGAGGCGTGAGGACGTTCGACACGTCGGCCCGCAACATGTTCGATCTCACTGCGATCCCCACCGTGCAGAAGCTCTCCCACCTGCCGATTGTCGCCGATCCGAGTCACGGCACCGGTGTGCGCGAACGAGTCTCGCCGATGGCGCGGGCCGCAGTCGCCGCCGGCGCGGACGGAATTCTCGTCGAGATGCATCCCCATCCCGACAACGCGCTCTCCGACGGAGCGCAGTCTCTCTACCCCGACCAGCTCTCCGCGCTGATCACGGAGCTCCGCGCTGTTGCAGCAGCGATCGGGCGGAGCGTTCCGCAGCCTTCCAGCTCCCCGCACCGGTGATCCGCCGGCCGCGCTCCTCCCGGCGCGGAGCGTGCACCAGGAACGCCAGACACTCCAGCGGGTACTCAATCAGATGAAGAAACTGCTTACCGCAATCGTCGTC
>JBBQZF010000079.1:0-11272 GCA_038208015.1 Gemmatimonadales bacterium | reverse complement strand
CTTGCGACTGCCGACGAGCAGGAGACTGCCGAACTCTGGGCCCGCATCAACAAGGAGGCCGAGACGCTGAGGCAGAGGCATACGCCGATCCATGTCCAGAGCAGGATCCTGAGTTCGCTGCCGGCCACGCCCGCGGTGCCGGATGAGGTCGCTGACGGGGGGTTCAAGCTTAGCTCTACAGCGGCGATAATCGCGGGCATCGCCCTCCTGGCAATCGGCGCCCTGATCGGGTTCATGCTGGTCACCTAGAAACAGGAGTTCTGAAAAGGCGCGGCCTGCCCTTTGCAATCCCCACCAGAGTCCGGACAAGAAACGCTCACTCGAGGGGGAAAGAATGAAGCTCAGTATGCTGATTGTCGCAGCCGGTGTTTTCGCGCTGCCCGCAATGGCGATCGCCCAGAACACGGCGCCGACAACAACAGTACAGGCCGCAAAGGATTCGACGCTCCAACCGAAACCGGTTCCGCCGTCTGACGGAATGACGTGTCCGTGGGGATGCCCGACTTCCAGCGGGGCAGCCGGTCTCAGCGGCGCACAGTTCCTCGCCCTTCAGCAGGAGCTGAGAGACGCGAAGTGCGGCAACCGTCACGTCACGGGACGTCTCGATGCGGCGACCCGCACCGCGATCCGCACATGTGCCCAGCGCATGGGTGTCGCGAACAACGCCAGGGCAGTCCTCATAGCGATGAACATTGGCTACGGTGAGACAGACATTCCGATGGCGGGAATGTCGGGTGGCGGCAGGGAGTAACAGCTTCTGATTTCGCCGATTATGCGAACTCAGTCCTGAGAGAGAAAAGGCAATAGCAGTTGTTCCGGGGGGGTGGGGTGCTCAGCGAGCGCTTCATCCCCCTCCTCATTTGCAGTGTTCGACCATCCGGCCACGCCATACTTGCGGCAGAGCTTCGCCCAGAAGATGGCGAGCCCCTTCCTGTACCGGTCACCGGCCTGATGACCGTAAGCGTAAGTGTTGCGATACCGCTCCTCGAGGTGGGGGAATTCCTGCGCGATAAAGGGCAGATAGCGCTTTCGCGCGCTCGACCTCAGTCTCAGCGCGCATGCTCCAGCGAATGTGGCACCGGCCTCGCTCACGCGTTTCACCAGCCCATCGAGATCGTTCGGGTTGTCAGTGATTCCCGGAAGCACGGGCATGCAGTTTATTCCCGCATCGATGCCCGCCTCACGCAGCCTCGCCAGGGCGCGCACTCTCGCTTCGGGAGTCGGCGACCGGGGCTCGAGTTTTCTCGCCAGGTCGCGGCGGAGCGTGATGAGCGAAAGGTGGATGCAGAGCTCGGAATGCCTGTTGATCCTCGAGAGCACGTCGATGTCCCGTGTGATTAGCGGGCTCTTCGATATGATGGTGACCTTCAAGCCGCGATGCTCCGCGAGCACCTCGAGAATCCGCCTCGTGACGCGGAATCTTCTCTCGGCCGGCTGGTAGGGATCAGTCGCGGTGCCGATGACTATCGTTTCACCTTTGAGCAGAGCGAGGTGCCGCTCGCTTCCCTGGCGGAGCGTACGAGCGAGAACCTCCGGCGCGTTGTGCTTCACGAAGATGTTGCGCTCGAAGGCGAGCCACGGCGGCATCGCCTCGTATCGCTCGGTCAGCACATGCTCCATGCGATCGTCGCCGGCCGCGCGCTCCATCACGTAGCGGTGGGTGTATCGCGCGTAGCAGTAGGCGCAGCCGAACGCACACCCCACGTAGGGGTTTATCGACCAGAAGCCCATCCCGGTGGCTTCCGGTTCGTTGAGAACGCTCTTCGAATACTGCCTGTAGTACCTGATGTCCTTCTGCTCGCCGATGACCGGCAGCATCCGCGAGTCGCGCTCGAACGCATCCCCGAAGAGCGCGGCCTGCCTTTTTCTCTGCGTACTCCCGGCCTTCCTCTGCGCGCTCACTCCCCTCTGCGTCCTCTTGTACCGAAGATATACCGAAGACCCACTTTGCGAAAGTCCTTACAAACTCGTTTTAGCGATGCGGGACGGTTGTCGCTATGTTCTCGCCGTTGGGCGGCTCATTCGTTGAATGACAAGGGGATACACATGACAGAGCTCATATCCGACATCGCAATCCAGCGCGAGCTGGGCAACCTTCCGGGCTGGTCGCGCCGCGGCGACGTGCTGACGCGCACCTACCAGTTCAGGGACTTCCTCGAGTCGATCGATTTCGTGAATCGCGCGGCAGATGCCGCCGAGGCGGCGGACCATCATCCTGATATTGACATTCGGTTCTCGAAGGTCACGCTGTCGCTCAGCACGCACAGCGCGGGGGGGATCACCCAAAAGGATCTCGACCTTGCAAGGGCGATCGACGCCTCGGATGACGATTCCGCGCCCGAAGATCCGGGCGAGGACCTGGCGTAGGGGCCGTGGCGGCCGGCTTCCGCTGATTTCCTCTACCTGCGTCCGCCGAGGATCCTGAGGAAGGCGAGAAAGAGATTGAGCAGGTCGAGGTAGATCGTCACCGCTGCCCCGACATACTCGTTCGGGCCGAACCTGTTGCGGATGCGCCAGGTGTCGAACACGAGAAGGCCGCTGAAGACGAGGACAGTCACGCCGGCGAGCCACAGGTCCATCGCCGGATTCCGGAAGAACAGGTTGAGCAGCGATACCGCGATGAGAACCCACAGTCCGACGACGAAGAAGCTTCCCCACGCGCTGAAATCCCTCCGCGACACGAAAGCGTAGCCTGTCAGGACAGCGAACGATCCGATAGTGAGAAACGCCGCCTGCGTGATGAGGCCGGGCTGCTGCTGCCCGTACATGTAGAGCATCGGCGAGATGAAGACGCCGACGGCGAACGTGAACAGCAGCACGAGACCGATATTCTGCGGAAATGCGTCACGCGCGCGCATAGCGAGGAGGAGCGGGGCGAACGTCGCGATCATCGTGATTATCGGATGCGCGGCAACTGCGCCGAGTATCCGCGGCTGTGAGAGGGCGAACATGGAGCCCGCGATCGTGACGAGGACGCTGACGAAAACGAGCGAATAGGTTCGCCGCACGAGCGTCGCGCGCTCGGCGCCTGTCCTGACGATGGTTCCGGCAGGTATCGAGAAACCCATCAAGTAGCTCCGGGTGGTGGGGGCCAGACCCGATTATACACCTTTGCCACGCGTTCGATGCAGGGATTGGCAGAGAGTCAGCGGTCCACCTAGCGAAAAGAACGTTCATACCCCAACGTGCGGGGGTCTCTTAACCGGGAATACGATTGCGCAACGCGCTAGGGATGACGGTACTGCTCACGCTGACGATCACGCACGCAGGCTCCGCGGTCGCGCCGCCCCCTGATCGGGCTTCCTCGCAGAAGCCGCTCCCCGGCAACGTCGTGAACGTCGCCGCCGGCGAATTCTACTTCAAGGCTCCTGATACGATTCCCGAGGGACTCACGACTTTCAGGCTTACGCAGGAAGGACTGGTCGTCGGACGAATCGCAGCAGGCGCGAAAGGTCGAGACCTGATCGCAGACAAAGGTGACAACACCCGGGGTGGACACATGCTCTGGATCGTGCGCCTCGCCCCTGGAAAGACGATGGCCGATCTCTTCGAGGCGGCGCGCACTGGTGAACGCACCACATCGTGGGCGAAGCAACTAGGAGGTCCGGCGTTCGCGCTGCCTCCCAGAGCGACGAATGCGACGATCGATATCGAGCCGGGTAACTACGTGCTCGTGTGTTACGTCGGATCCGCGCGCGAGGACAAGTCTCGTTACCACTTCACGAACGGCATGGCGCGACCAATGACCGTAGTGGAGACGAACAAGCAGCACCTCCCGTTGCCCAGGCCCGATGTAGTCGCACGCATCACCGGGAACGGAACCGTTTCACTGTCCCGTCCTCTCGCGAATGGGTCTCAGACCATTCGGGTCGAGAACACTACCGGCAAGGATTACGAGTTCAAGTTGCAGCGCGTGCCGGACGGAGTGACGGCAGCTGAATTCCTCGCGCAGCCGGCGGAGCAGGGAGTCGGCATTCCATGGGGCGGGCTCGGTAGCGTTCCGGGAGGCGCAATTGTCACGACGACAATCGAATTCGAGCCGGGACTGTACATCCTCGGTACGCGGCCGTCGATCAGGCATCCTACGAGTCAGGTCATCAGCATCCCGCGCATGGCCGGGACCGGGTCACCAACTGGCAGCACGCCCTCGTCACGGTGATCGCGCGAGATCACGCATTCCAGGCGCCCGACACTTTGCGCGCAGGTGTCACACGATTTCGTATGCATGACCTCGGTCCGACGAACCACCAGTTTGTCATTTTTCGACTTGCTGATTCCGTATCACTGAATGAGTTCTACGCTGCGATGAAGGGCGGCGGACCGAGTCCGCGTGGCATCCGGAGCCTTGGCGGAGCACAGGGCGAAGAGGAGCTATCCCTCGTGCTCGCGCCAGGCCGGTATGTGTACGGATGCATGCACGGTTTCGAGGATGGCACCTCACACCTGAGCCGTGGAATGTTTCGCGCCTTTACCGTGATCGCAGCCAGGACCGCGGGTCCGAAGGCCCCGAAAGCGGATGCCACAATTACCATGAACGACTATGGCTACAAGCTCAGCGGAAGTCTCGCTGCCGGCCGCCGTGTGCTGAAGCTCGTCAATGCCGGGCCTCAGGAGCATCACGCGATGCTTCAGCGACTGATGGCGGGTCGCACACTCGCCGATGTGAACCGATGGCAAGCTGGAGGGCGTAAAGGTGAGCGGCCTGTCGAGCCGGTTTTCTGGGGAACCACCCGGCAGTCACCAGGCGCGATTCTTTACGCGACGGTGGATCTCGAGCCTGGCGGATACATCATCATTTGCCTGGTGCCCGACTCGAAGGACGGTCGACCGCACGTAGACCACGGGATGCGGGGAGAGTTCAGGGTATCAGGCTGACGTTCAGACCCGGCGGCTGCGCCCCGCGCTAGTCGACCCGATCAAGCAGCGCGGGGAGATCGGTGATCGTTTCCAGGAAGTAGCGCGGTTTGTGCGGCTCGAGCTGCTCGCGCGTGAAAGGCCCCCAGAGTGCCGCGACTGAAATCACTCCGGCGGCGTTGCCGGATTTGATGTCATGGGGCGAGTCGCCGACGAAGAGTGCCTCGTGGGGCTCGTATTCGAGCTCGCTGAGAGCGAGCGTCACGGGAAATGGATCGGGCTTGTGAAGCTCACAGGAATTCACACCGATCCTTGTCTTCATCATGTCGAGTGCCCCGAGCCATTGAAGGCCGCGGTCCATCATCTCGTTGCTCTTGCTCGTGACTACGCCCATCGGGTGTCCGCGGCGGTTGAGCTCATCGAGCGTCTCCTTCACCCCCGGATATGCCAGGGTGAGCGCGTCATGCCGCTCGCGCTGGAATGCCCGGTACCTGGCCGTTACCGCCTCGATCTCCTTGTCGCTATCGATGTAGCCGGAGAGCTGCGTGCGGAGCGGTGTGCCAAGCGTTGCGATCCATTCCTGGTCGGTAGGCGCCGGCGTCCGGCCCTCGAACGCGTGGTGGACGCAGGCGAGCAGGAGGCCGATCGAGTCTATGAGAGTGCCGTCGAGGTCGAAAAGGACGGCGAAGGGTCGTTTCTGCATCCGGGGAAATTAACTGTCGCGGAAAAGGGCGTACCCTGGACGACTATATCCGAGCGTCGCAGGCAGCATCTTGTGAGCTCGTACGCGAAAAGTCACTTTGTGCCGAACGGGAAGGCACTCCCTCTCCCTGAACTGGCTGCCGAGGCTACCGATGCCGCCTGCTGAAACTCTTTTCGCGCTGGTCAATCCAATACCGCTGCCGGCATGGCTTCTGCTCGCCGTCATCCCTCGCTGGCGCTACACGCTGCCACTGGTCCGCGGGCTGGCTATCCCACTGCTTGCGATTGCCTACCTCGTACTGATCGCCACACGTTTCGGCGCGTCCGGAGGAGACTTCAATTCACTCTCCGGAGTTCAACGGCTTTTCGCCGATCCGTACCTGCTGCTGGCCGGCTGGATTCACTACCTCGCGTTCGACCTCTTCGTTGGGGCGTGGATCGTGGAGGACGCACTCGAACGACGAGTTCCCGCTTTGGCGCGAATAATACCATTGCCACTTACCCTGATGTTCGGTCCAGCCGGCCTGCTGTTATATCTGCTCCTGCGACATTTCACAGCGAAGGACCGCTCGAACCCGCACCGGACGGGCGTGGGGAACGCCATCGCGGCGAACCAGCAGCAGATAGCGTGAGCATCGTTCGCGAAGCCTGGCGCCGCCACTCGTGGCTTACCGCCCTGGCTCTGCTGCACGTATTGCTGGCCGCCATTCTGACCGGCGCTGCACTTCTGGATGACACGCAGGTCATGGGCATCGACAGGTGGACCAAGCCGATCAAGTTCAGTTCGTCGATCGCGATCTACTTCGGCAGCCTCGCCTGGTTCGCGCCCGAGATTGGAACTCCACGAGGTCGGCGGTGGCCACTGGCAATAGCCGCTGCAAGTCTCACGATCGAGATTGTCGCCATCGTGCTTCAGGCTGCACGCGGCACAACCTCACATTACAACGTTGCGACCCCCTTCGATGGATTCGTCTTTCAGGTCATGGGCGCGGCGATTCTCGTGAACACCGTTGCCGTGGCGTGGTGCGCCGTGCTTGCCTGGCGCTGCTACCGGGACCTGCCCAGCGGGTACCGGCTTGGTATCACGCTCGGGCTTGTCATGCTTCTCGGGGCTTCCGTGCAGGGCACGCTCATGCTCACAGGCGCGGCGCACACGGTTGGCGTCTCCGATGGGGGGCCGGGACTGCCGTTCGTTAACTGGAGCACCGAAGGTGGTGACCTTCGTATCGCCCACTTCCTCGGCATGCATGGACTTCAGGCGCTGCCGGTCATAGGCGCCTTGATGGGCCAACGGGCGGTGCTTGGAGCAAGCCTTGTATGGCTGGCCATCGCGGTAGCGGCATTGTTGCAGGCGTTGGCTGGCCAGCCGTTATTGCGATCGTTATGAATCGCGAGATCGAGCTTCACGCCGGTGACACACTCGGGCGTTACTGGCCGCTGGTGGAAAGGGTCGGACTGGTTACGGAGCCCGCCTAGAGCACTTCGACGTGAATGCGCACGCCGGGTATTCGCGCGAGAGCTCCATCCAGGGTGAGAAGACCCGCACCGAGGCCTTCGGACAGCGCGACATAGACGGCATCGTACGCCGTGACGTTGTTTCTCAGTTGCCAGACTCTGGCGAGCAGCGGCTCGTGCGGGTAGCGCTGGATCGGAAGGTCAGCGAGGTCGCGCAGCGCTTCCTCTCCCCGCGCGGCCGTCAAGTCACCCGCTCGCCAGTATCTCCGGACGACCTGCGCCACCTCGACATCGAGCAGGTGCGGTGCGTGAAGGGTTTCGTTCTTCGAGAACGCGCGCTGGATCACCGCATCGGCGCGGTCGAGGCCGAGCAGCATCTCGATTACGGCTGAGGCATCGATGACGATCAACGCGTTTCCCGCTCCGCGCGTACCGCTCTCGCCGCAGACTCGCGCACCCTTGCCGGAGCGCGCTGCAGCAGCCTCGATCTGACTTCGGCGGGCGTCGGACGCTCGGCGACCGCCCTCACCTCGGCAATGAGGTAGTCGGAGAGGGACTGACCGCTCGCGGCCGCTCGCGTCTTGAGCTTTCGATGGAGGTCGTCCGGGACATTTCGAAGCTGGATCATTTTCGCCATGTGAATAACATGTGAACATGTGGGACACATGTCAACTCGACTTAGGGCCCCGGCGTCTGGCGGTGGCGCCCTCACCCTCCGCCCGTGATATTTCGACCAGATGTCTACCACACAGAAAGCCGCGTTCAGACGCCTGTTCGATGATGTCGGCCCTGTCGATCAGGTCGGGATCGAGGAGCGCGTCGCGAAGTTCCAGACGCGGTCGATCAAGAAAAAGTCCAAACTATGGGGCCTGACCACCGCTGTCTCGATGGTGGATCTCACTACCCTCGAGGGCAAGGACACACGGGGTAAAGTCGCGTCGCTTTGCGCGAAGGCCCGCCGTCCATCAGATGATCCTGATGTGCCCCCGGTCGCCGCCGTCTGCATCTACTCGGCGCATGTGAAAACCGCCGCGAAGCTTCTCGCCGACACACCGATCAGGATCGCTTCGGTCGCGACTGGATTTCCTGCGGGCCAGACTCCGATGAAGGTGCGGCTCGTCGAGGTGAAGCAGGCGGTCGCTGACGGTGCCGACGAGATAGACATGGTGATCAACCGCGGCGCGTTTCTCTCCGGCGACTTCAGGCAGGTGCAGGACGAGATCGCATCGGTCGTCGAAGCGTGCGGCGACGCCACCCTCAAGGTCATTCTGGAGACCGCCGAGCTCGAGAGCTACGACAAGATTCGCACTGCGTCGTTCATCGCGATGCAGGTGATCCGCGAGGGCGACTTCATAAAGACATCAACTGGCAAGGCGTCGGGATCAGCGACACTGGGCAATACCCAGGTGATGCTCGAGGCGATTCGTGATTTCTACCTTGCCACGGGCACTGCTATCGGGATGAAGCCTGCCGGCGGCATCAAGAACGCGAAGCAGGCGCTCCACTATCTCGTAGCCGTCAAGGAGACGCTCGGCGATGCATGGCTGAATTCCAGCCGCTATCGATTTGGAGCGAGCTCACTGCTGAACGACCTCCTGCGCCAGATCGAGAAGGAAAAAACGGGAGCGTACCAGGCGCCATACTACTTCACCGAAGCCGCGGAAAGCTATTGACGGACGCCACAGCGTGAACAGCCTCCGCTACTGGTGGGATCAGGTGCAGTCGAGCCTCTGGTTCGTGCCGACCCTGATCGTAACGGCGGCCGTGGCGCTCGCCGTCGCTCTCATCGAGGCTGACAGCGTCGTGAGCGGGGAGCGCCTGAGCGAGCTGTCCCCAATGCTGTTCGGGGCAGGCGCGGAGGGGTCACGCGGCCTGCTCGGCGCGATAGCGAGCTCGATGATCACCGTCGCCGGCGTGACGTTCTCAATCACAATCGTCGCGCTTGCGCTCGCATCGAGTCAGTACTCGCCGCGCATTCTCCGAAACTTCATGCAGGACCGGGCGAATCAGACTGTACTCGGTGTTTTCGTCGGGATCTTCGCGTATTGCATCGTTGTCCTGCGCGTCGTGCGGGGCGGTGATGAAGGAGCTTTTGTCCCTGCCCTCGCGGTGTTCGGCGCGATGGTGCTTGCGATCGTGGCGATCGGGTTTCTCATTTTTTTCATCCACCACATCGCGATGTCGATCCAGGCATCGAGCATCATTGGTTCGGCAGCGAGCGAGACCCTGCAAGCGGTGGACAGGCTTTTCCCGGCGGAGCTCGGAGAAGCAGTCGATGACCCGCGGGATGAGCACGACGTTGCGGACCTCCGGTGGACCCCTGTGCCCTCCCACGCGAGCGGATACATCCAGCGGATCGACTCAGAAGCGGTTCTGGAACTAGCGCGCACCCGCAACATCGTCGTGAAAATGGACCGGGGGGTCGGAGAGTTCATAGTCGAGGGATCGGCGCTCGCGTCAGTATCGACCCCCGCGGTGGACAAAGCGCTGGTTGCGGAGGCGAATGAGGCGTTCACGATAAACGCCAGCCGCACGGTAAATCAGGATGCAGGGTACGGCGTTCAGCAGATCGTGGATATCGCTCTCAAGGCGTTGTCTCCGGGGATCAACGATACGACTACCGCCATCAACTGCATCGACTACCTCGGAGTGATCATGGCGCGGCTGGCCGGCCGGCACATTGAAACTCCATACAGGTCTGACGGGGCGCAGCTGCGTGTGATTACCCGGGGCCCGACTTTTCCGGCGATGCTGGCAGTGGCATGCGGGCAGATCCGCCGTAATGCCGACGGGAACGTCGATGTGCTGGTGAGGCTGCTCGGCATGCTCGAGATTGTCGCGTCGCGGACGAATATCGAAAGGAGACGCTCGGCCATTCTCGAGGAGGCCGACCTGATCGCCGGAGTCTCCGAACGGAGTGTGCCGGAGCTTGCCGACCGTGAACTGGTAGTTCTGGCGAGGCGGCGGATTCCGGGGTTGCCGCGCGGGGAGTGAGCCCGGTAGCCGGCTAAGTGGCGGGGCGCGGTTGCAGCCATGATATTTCGACAGATGCGGACTTATTCTGAAGGCGAGGAGAAACACTGATGGGAACGATCAAGTCCGTCCCAAAGCCTGCTACGCCCAAGGGTACGCGGCAGATCTCGAAGAATGGCTCCCGTCACGGGTCGAGAGTGGCGGTTCCGCAGCTCATCTTCGGAGATCTGTGGGAGTACGACCCCGCGCCCGAGACCGCCGATCCGAAGATCCGCGACCAGTACGACCTTTACATCGGCGGAAAGTTCGTCGCGCCGAAGTCGGGGAAGTATTTCGACTCGATCAATCCCGCGACAGAGAAAGTCGTAGCGCGAATCGCGCTCGCTAACGCCGAGGATGTCGATGCCGCGTATCAGGCAGCGCGAAAGGCGTACGATTCGGTGTGGCGGAAGATGTCGGGGAGGGAGCGCGGCAAGTACATCTATAGAATTGCGCGGCTTCTCCAGGATCGCGCCCGCGAGTTCGCTGTTGCCGAGACGATAGATGGCGGGAAGCCGATCAAGGAGTCGCGTGATTTCGACGTGCCCATGGCGGCTGCGCATTTCTTCTATCATGCCGGATGGGCTGACAAGATCGAGTACGCGATTCCGGGTGTTTCGGTTGAACCCCTTGGAGTGGTTGGGCAGGTGATTCCCTGGAACTTTCCATTGCTGATGCTCGCGTGGAAGCTCGCGCCGGCGCTCACCATGGGGAACACCGTCGTGCTTAAGCCTGCTGAGACGACGTCGGTTACGGCGATGAAGTTCGCCGAGCTTTTGAATGAGGCCGGCTTGCCGCCAGGGGTGGTGAACTTTGTCACTGGTGCCGGGGAGACCGGCGCGGCGGTGATGGGCCACCCTCTGGCGGCAAAGGTCGCGTTCACCGGTTCGACTGCTGTTGGAAAGCGGATCATGCGGCAGATCGCCGGTAGCGACAAGAAGATGACCATGGAGCTCGGAGGGAAGGCGGCGAACATCGTGTTCGACGATGCGCCGATCGACCAGGCCGTCGAGGGTGTTGTCAACGGAATCTTCTTCAATCAGGGGCATGTGTGCTGCGCCGGGTCGCGACTGCTGGTGCAGGAGTCGATCTACGAGGCGTTCGTTGCGAAGTTGCGGAACCGTATCGATGTGTTGCGACTGGGGAATCCGCTGGACAAGAACACTGATATCGGCGCGATAAACTCGAAGGCACAGCTCGACAGGATTACCGAGCTTGTCGAGTCGGGTTCTGCGGGAGGTGCGACGAT
>JBBQZF010000078.1:0-11466 GCA_038208015.1 Gemmatimonadales bacterium | reverse complement strand
GTCTATCTGCGGCGGGGACCTGAAGACGACGACGTCGTTACGGGTAGGGTCGCGGTAGCCGGGAAGGTTGCTCTCGGTGAACGGGATGTGAGGGCCGTACACGAACTTGTTGACGAACAGCCAGTCGCCTACGAGAAGACTCGGGATCATGCTCCCGGACGGAATCCGGTAAGCCTCGACCACGAACGTCCTGAGGACGATGAAGAAGAGAAGGGCGCTCAACAACGCCTTGAAGTTCTCCCAGAACCGGCGCAGCCGTGAGTGCTGCGCAAAGGGGCGCGCTGCTTGAGCGCGCCCCTTTTTCGACGCGACTGCCAAGGTGCTTGTCTACTTCAGGTGCTTGTTGACCAGGCGGGTCATCTCGAACATCGAGACCTGCTTGCTCCCGTTGAACACGGGACGAAGGTTGTCGTCGGCGTTGATCATGCGACGGTTCTTGCTGTCCTGCAGTCCCTTCCGCTTGATGTATGCCCAAAGCTTCTTGGTGACCTCGGTGCGCGGAAGCGGAGCGGTTCCAACCACAGCGGCAAGCTGCGGGCTCGGCGTCATCGGCTTCATAAACGCCGCGCTCGGTGTCCGCTTCGTGGCCGACTTCTTCTTTCCGGAACTCTTCTTGGCGGAGCTCTTCTTCGCGCTCGACTTCTTAGCTGACTTCGAGGACGACTTCTTCGCCGAGCTCTTCTTCTTCGCAGTTGCCATCGCTTCTCCTGGTGGTTTTTTCGGGCGGCAGATTACGCCGACGCGTTGCGCGTCACGCGAGGCAAAGTATAGAGGCAAATGCCAATTGCAAGAGGGAAAAACGCCGATTTCACGAGAGGAGAAGCTCCATCATCCGAACATCGTACGGATCGGGCGAGGGGTCGTCATCGGCAATGTCGTAGTTCTGCTGCGGCGTTTCGAGAATCAGCGGGACGTCCTTCGACCTCGAATCATCGAGCAGCCACCTGAACGGCTCAACTCCGATCAGGCCATCACCTATCAGTACATGCCTGTCCCTGTTGGATCCCAGGGCATCGGCGCTGTCGTTCAGGTGAAAGAAAGCCGGCGGCTCGCCCGCCTTCTTCTCAAAATCGTCGAGGATCGCCGTGAATAGCCGCTTCGACTCGGTGATGTCATATCCGGAGGAATAGAGATGGCACGTGTCGAGTCCGTACCCGGTCCTGGACCTGAGAGACTTCGGAACATGGGAGAGTATTTCAGCGATCTCGTCTGCCGTCTTGCCCATGGTGCGGCCTGCCCCCGCGGTGTTCTCGACGAGCAGGCGCGTAGGCGAATCGACAGCTTCAAGAGCTTCGGTTATCGCTTTCGCTATGCGCTTCGCCGACTCCGACCTCTCGCTATCCCCCGCGGACCCGGAGTGAAAGCACACGCATCCGGCGCCGAGCGCGCTCGACCTCTCGAGCTCCTTCTTCAGGCCGCCGGCTGCCCTCACCCACTTGTCATCATCGGGGGTCGCTACGCTCAGGACATACGCAGCGTGAACGACGACGTTCTCCGGCTTGATCTTCGTCTCCGCCAGAGCCGACCTGAACCGCTCGACGCGCTCGGGCTTTATCGAGACCTTGTCGCCGTAGTACTTCGGGATGGCGGTGAAAAGCTGCATCGCCGTCATCCCCGCGTTTCCCGCGCGGGCGACGGCCATGTGAATTCCACCGTTGTTAATCGTATGCGCGCCAAGGTATCTGGCCATCGGGGTCCTACCTGATCTTGAAGCCTGCCGAGAAGGTGAACATCGTGACAGTCGTTTCGAACTGGCTCGGAAGAACCGTTCCGAACCTGTGCCACCTGAACTCGGCGAAGAGCGGAATCCTCCCGAAGGGAACGTTGGCGCCGGCACCGATAGTCAGCCCCATCTTCGTTTCCTCCTGGGATCCAATGAATCCTCCGCAGTTCCCGGTGCAGACCGCCTCGAACTTGTGACGATAAATGCCGGGGCCGATGTTGATGTAAGGCGACACCGAGTTGTCCCCCGGGTACTGCGCCGAATCAGGGCCGAGGTTCAGCTCGGCGACGAGGGTTCCGAAGAGGAGCTCGCTCTCGGACTCCACTGACGCTTCAGGGTACTCTGCCGTTTTCGATCCAAGGCGGCTGTACGCGCCGTCGATTCTCGCGTCAAAGGTCCGGGTAACGCGGACCTTGCCGAGCGCGCCGGCATGCCAGCCGAGGTCCGTCTCGAGCTTCAAGTCGCCGCGCGGAAGCGTCAGTCCACCGTATACGCCGAGCTGGGGTTGCCTTATTTGCGCGCCGGCCTCATCGCCAATGGCGAGAAGAGCAGCAATCGTCACGAGCATCAGTTGTGCTTTCCTCATTTGTAGCTCTCTCACTTTGTTGGGATTCTGGTTCCGGACGCGGGATTATTTCGCCTGAATGTATCCCGTGCGATACGTGGCGCGGGTCGCGCTCACGGCTGGATCTGCCGAATACTCGCTCCACCATAGCCTTATCGAGTCTCCGTCGAGCCTCACCACCGGCTGTTTTGCGCGTCCGTTGGCGCTCGAGGCGAGCATGCGGTGCTCGAAGATGTGGCCCATGGTACCCGACAGGGAAATTCCGATCATTGGCTGGTTCGCGTTGGGATCCTCCCAGGCGACGACTACGCGGTCGCCCTCGGCGTCTATGCTCACGCGCGAGGGATTTTTCCCGAATATGATCGGCACAGGCCAGTGGAACGTTGCCGCGCTGTCCATCGAATGGGCGAAGAACACCCCTGGCGCACCCTGCTGCTCGACGAAGTAGGCGATGTGAACGTATCCGCTGCTTCCGTCGGCGACGATCGCTGGCGGTGGCCGTCCGCATCCGCGCCTGCTCCGGTCGGTCGAGTCGGCGACGACCGGAGGCTCCCAGGGCCCGCCATGCATCGAGCGTGAGACCATCAGGGCGGCACTCGAATCAGGCCTGACCTGCCACCATGTCGCGAACGCCGAACCATCCGACTCGGCGACTCTCAGGCTTCCTTCGCATCCGCCTGACAGCAGCGGTCGGGCTTCGGTCCGGAGCTCACGAGGCTCGGGGGGTGTGTCCTGATACGTGATTTCGCTCCAGGACACGCCCGCTCCGGAGCAGGCTGCGAGAATGAGGAGGAGCGGAGAAAACGTTCGACGGACCATCAGCAAACTTATTCAGCGTGCAGGGTCGGAACGAGATCAGCCGCGCTGTTCTCCATGTCTTGCGGCTGAATGACGGTCGGCGGGGAAGTCGCCGCCTCCGAGCACCCCGTCCGCATCGCCTTCGGCAAGCGCCGCCGCCGCGCCGTCACTGGGGTCGGGCAATTCCCGGCCCTGTGCCTTTCTGGCCAGCGACAGATAAGCTGAGGCTGAGACCGCGCTAAGCAGGATGAAAGGAACGCTTATCGCGGAAGTGAGCTGCCAAATGCTGAAGCGCCCACCCTCGACGCTCGCCAGTCCCACAGTAACCATGGCGGCGGGCACGAGGCTCAGCAACAGACCTCCCACCGCCCCCCAGGCGGCGAATCGGGGAAGCGACAACTGATTGAACCTGCGACCGCGCCCCGCAATCCCGACCACCGCTGAAAAGAGGACACCCGCAACGAAGCCCGGTATGGCCAGCGCCGGCAACGGCGCATCGAAGATCTCAAAGAATGAATCCCACAGCAGCCCGGGCAGGAGCAGACTTGTCACCCCTAGCAGCACACCGGCGAACGCCCATCCGGCCGCCCATGTCAGGCCCATTCCGACCGCTCCGCGGATGCGTCTCAACCACTTCTTCATCCTGCCTCACCGCTCAGTAGGAACCCGCTCCCGACAGTATTTACTTTGTTATGCAAAGTACTCTGAACGGTTGCGAATAGCAAACTCACTACATCTTCAGATGGAGCTCGAGCAGTGTGCTGATAGCACAAAGCTCGGGCTGGGTGATTTTGCCCTACCCGCCAGCTAACTTTGAATTGCACTCGCCAATTCAGAGGACAGATGACCTCCACGCTACGCCCCCGCGCGGCTGATACAGATAAGACTGAAACTCGCCCTTCCTCCACACCCCCGAGCCCGACGACAGCTGCAGTTGGATTCAACGGAAATAGAAGGGTCCCCCCTCCAGTCAACGAGCCGGTAAAGAGCTACGCACCCGGCTCTCCTGAGCGGGCCGAGCTCAAGGCTCGCCTCGAAGCCATGCGGAACGAACGCGTCGACATCCCGGCAGTGATCGGCGGAAAGGAAATCCGCACCGGCGACCTCGCACAGTCGGTGATGCCGCACAACCACCGCCACGTCCTCGCCGACTGGCACAGGGCAACAGATGCCCACGTCGACATGGCAATCGAGGCCGCGCGGAAGGCGCAGCGCGAATGGGCAAGCTGGGCGTGGGAGGATCGCGCGGCAATTTTCCTCAAGGCGGCAGAGCTGCTGACAACGACATGGCGGCAGACACTCAACGCCGCCACAATGCTCGGCCAGTCGAAGACTGCGTATCAGGCCGAGATTGACGCATCGTGTGAGCTGATCGATTTCTGGCGCTTCAATACGCATTTCGCGCAGCAGCTCTACGACGAGCAGCCGCTCTCCGACCACACGATGTGGAACCAGCTCGACTACCGCGGCCTCGAAGGATTCGTCTATGCCGTGACGCCATTCAACTTCACGGCGATAGCTGGAAATCTTCCCACCGCGCCGGCGCTGATGGGCAGCACCGTCATCTGGAAGCCCGCGTCGAGCGCGATGCTCTCGGCATACTACCTGATGAAGCTGCTCGAGGAAGCGGGAGTTCCTCCGGGGGTCATTAATCTCGTCCCCGGCGACGCGGGGATGATCTCCGACAAGCTCCTCTCGCACCGGGACCTGGCCGGAGTGCACTTCACGGGCAGCACCGGGGTCTTCAACTCGATGTGGAAGACGATCGGCGCGAGCATGTCGAACTACCGGTCGTATCCGCGAATCGTCGGCGAGACCGGAGGAAAGGACTTCATCGTCGCGCACCCGTCGGCAGATCCTGTCGCTCTCTCAGTCGCCATAGCCAGGGGCGGATTCGAGTACCAGGGACAGAAATGCTCGGCGGCAAGCCGGGTCTATGTCCCGGAGTCGCTCTGGCCCGAGGTGCGTGACCGCACTCTCGCGATAATGGAAGAGATCCGCATGGGGGACGTTTCGGATTTCCGGAACTTCATGGGCGCCGTGATCGACAAGAAGGCGTTCGACAAGATCGGGGAGTACGTGGCGCACGGCCGCTCGAACGCGAAGATCATCGCCGGCGGCGGAGTGAAGGGAGATGAAGGGTACTTCATCGAGCCTACCCTCATCCAGACTGACGATGCGGGCTACAAGCTCCTTTGCGAGGAGATTTTCGGACCGGTTGTGACTGCCCACGTGTATCCCGATGCGAAGTACGAGGAGACCCTGGAGATCGTCGACAGGACTTCTCCCTACGCGCTGACAGGGGCAATTTTTGCGCAGGACCGCGCAGCTGTGCGAACGGCGTCGATAGCGCTGCGAAACGCGGCAGGGAATTTCTACATCAACGACAAGCCAACCGGCGCTGTCGTCGGGCAGCAGCCGTTTGGCGGCGCGAGGGGCTCGGGGACAAACGACAAGGCGGGATCAAAGCTGAACCTCACGCGATGGGTTAACGCCCGGAACATCAAGGAGACGTTCTCACCGCCACGTCACTACGCCTATCCCTTCATGGGCGAGGAGTAAGCGACCCCGCTTCACCCGACACGAAACCCTTGCGCCGGCCAAAACATGGCCATACTTTTATAGCCATGGCTATATTGGTGTGGCCATAACGGTCGTGAGGTTTTCGGATGCCAGTGAAAAAGAACGGGCCCCGCAATGGAGCGGCTCCCTCGGCATCGTTGGATATACCCCCAACGATCGAGGTCCCAGCCGGAGTGTTCAAGAATACCTGTCTTGCGCTCATGGATCAGGTGCGTGACGAAGGAGTGCACGTGCTCATCACCAAGCACGGCGACGCCGTCGCGCGCATGGTGCCCGCGGAGTTCGATACGCCCGGAGCACTGGGATTCATGCGCGGGACGATCGTAGCCGAGGGCGACATCGTGTCGCCGGACTTCGATGCCTGGGGCGACTCCTGAGGGTCGCTCCGGGGTCGAAACTGTGGCTCCCCGAGGAGCTGGAGACGTACGAGGGATCGCTGCTCCTCGACACCCATATCTGGATCTGGTATCTCGCGGGCGATGAAAGCCAGATAGGCCCTGGACTAGCGCCGCTGCTGGAGAGAATCGGGCGTGAGAGCAAGCTGCTGGTGTCGGACATCTCGTACTGGGAAGTCGCGGTAAAAGCTGCGAAGGGAAAGCTCACGCTCTCAATCGACGCCGCGGTGTGGCTTTCCCGCGCCTCGGCGGCGCCGGGCATCCGCTTCCTGCCGCTCGACCGTGACATCCTTTTCCTCAGCACCAGGCTCGCGGGAGCGGCGCACAACGACCCTGCTGATCGGATGCTGCTCGCTACCGCTCAGCTCAACAGTGTCCCGCTCGTCACAGCCGACGGCCTCATCGTCGACTACGCGCGCGCAAATGCTGGAACGCCGGTAGTTGACGCGAGGCGAAATACGAAACGCTAGTGACGCTCAGCGCTCACTGTCACTACGACCTCCCGCTTCCGCCCATCGTCCGCGAGGTGCATCGGCCCCTCGAGTGGAACGCCATCGACGCTCACCGACGAGACGCCGCGCTCCACTCCGTCGGGATTCAGCACTCTTATCGAGTAGAGCGTTTGCCCGTACTGGTACTCGATTCCGAACTCTGGCCACGCGGACGGAAAACAGGGGTCAATAGCGAGTGTATCGCCGCGCTTCGTGAAGCCGAGTATCGACTCGAGGCCGGCGCGGTAAAGCCAGCTCGCTGAGCCGGTATACCATGTCCAGCCGCCGCGCCCGAGGTGACCCTCTGCCGTGTAGACATCCGCCGCCACGACGTACGGCTCGACCTTGTACGTCGCGACAGCATCCTCGGTCAGCGCGTGAGTTATGGGGTTGATCATCTGAAACAGCTCGAAAGCCCTGTCCCCGTGGCCAAGCATCGACTCGGCCATCACTGACCAGAGTGCCGCGTGCGTGTACTGCGCCCCGTTCTCGCGCACGCCCGGGAGATATCCCTGGATGTACCCGGGATCGTGAGCGCTGCGGTCGAACGAAGGAGTCAGCAGCATGATCAGCCGCGCGTCCTCCCGCACAAGATGCTCGTTGAAGGATTTCATCGCGATTCGCTGACGTGCGGGATCGCCCGCTCCCGAGATGACGCTCCAGCTTTGCGCGATTGCGTCGATCCGGCATTCCTCATTTTCATGGGAGCCGAGGGGGGTGCCGTCGTCGTAGAATGCGCGGCGGTACCATTCACCGTCCCACGATGTGCGCTCGACGGCTTCCCGATACGAGTCGGCAATCTCCGAGAACTCCTGCGCGGTCTCGTTGTCCCCGCGAGCCTTCGAGTGCCCGATGAACTCGCGAAGGGTCTTGATGAGAAACCACGCCAGCCAGACGCTTTCGCCTTTGCCTTCTATCCCCACCCTGTTCATTCCGTCGTTCCAGTCGCCGCCGCCAATAAGGGGCAGCCCGTGCGTGCCGGTCGTGCACGCCCGGCGCAGCGCCTTTACGCAATGATCGTAGACTGTGTCCGTCAGGGGGGAGATCTCCGGCACTCCGTATATCTCGTCTTCCCCCTCCAGGAGCAGGCGGGATTTCACGTATGGCGTGACCTCGTCGAAAACCGAAAAATCGCCGGTGACGCGCAGGTAGTGATTCGTCACGAAGGCAAGCCAGATGAGATCGTCGGCGAAGCGGGTTCGCACGCCTCGTCCCGTATCGGGATGCCACCAGTGCTGGACATCTCCTTCCTCGAACTGGCGTGACGCGGCTCTCACTATCTGCTCGCGGGCGAGCGACGGCTCCGAGTAGACGAGCGCCATCGAATCCTGGAGCTGGTCCCTGAATCCGTACGCGCCGCTCGACTGATACAGCGCGATTCTCCCCCACATTCTGCAGGCGAGGGCCTGGTAGAGCGACCATCCGTTGAGGATGAGATCGAATACCGGATCCGGAGTGCTTACGTGGATCGCATGGAGACGCCTCAGCCACGCTGCGGCCGAGTCGTCGAGAGCTTTTGCTGCGGCCGCGGGTGTTGCGTAGCGTTCTATCGCCTCCAACGCGCCGGCCCGGCCCGTCGCAGCTCCCAGCACGATTGCGATTTCGCGAGTCTCCCCGGCACCGATATCGAAGCGCGCGCGAAGGACTGCGCACCGGTCCGCGGCAACCTCGTTATCGCCGCCGAGCGTGTCGGAGCTGAGCCCTGCGGGTGACGACACCGATCCATTTCTGCCAAGAAAGCTCCTGCGGTCCGTTGTATGGTCGGACGCAGGCTCGCTCAGCGCGGAGAAAGCGACCTGCCCGGCGTAGTCAGCCTCGAACCCGTTCGAAGCGAATACCGCGCTTCGGGCAATGTCGGTATCGACACGGAGATGTCCCTGGCTTCTCTCGCGATCAGTGCCGAGTACCCACTCGACGTAAGTGGTGAGGGTGAGGCGCCGGGCTTGCTGGCCGTTGTTGGTGAGCGTGAGGACCTGGATCTTTACCGCTCCGGCTTCGGGCACTCCGGCGCGGAGGCTCGTCGCTATGTCCCCGTGCTCGTGCTCGAAAACCGAGTATCCATGGCCGTGCCGGACCGTGTACGCCCCCGCAGAATGCATCGGTGCGGGAGTTGGATTCCACACCTCGCGGGTATCTTCGTCGCGAAGATAGATGCACTCCCCGGAGGGATCCGAAACCGGATCGTTCTCCCACGGGGTAAGCCGGAAAAAGCTGCTGTTCACTGCCCATGTGGGACCGCAGCCGCTCTCGCTGGCGATGAAACCGCCATCGGGGTTCGCGATGACGTTTATCCATGGTGCTGGAGGCAGTCGTCCGGCATCGAGCCTGATCTCGTACTCGCCCTCGGAGTTGAATCCTCCCAGGCCATTGAAGCATGCAAGGCCTGTCATGGGTTCTTCCAGTCACTCGCGCAATCGATACTGACTCGGGCGAGCGATTCGAGGAGCGCAACCGCTGCAGGGTCGAGCGCGGGGTCATTGCGGATGAATATCCCCTGCTGGTCGAGGACCGCGGTGTCGCTTGCCTCTTCGCCGTGTGGAGTGGCTTTTCCGATGACTTCCCGCTCCAGACCTGCATCGCGGCAGATGAAAACGAGATCGGTTGCGACGCCCTTCCTCCGCAGATATTCGTGCAGCGCGAGCACATCTGCCGCCCGGCTTGTATCGGTCACCGCGCGTAGTCGCGCGAGGAGAATCGGCCATTCTCCGGTCAATCCAAGTGCCAGCAGGTCATCCCGTGTCCCCTCTGGGATGCGCCCGGTTCCGTAGAGGAGCTGGCCGGCAATTGCGCGAAACGATTCAGTGTCGCCGGGTCTGAGCCCCATGTCGCTGGCTACGCCGTCTCCCTCAGCGACCGCGGCCTCGATCGCGTCCCGGACTTTCCGGAAATCGGTGTAGCGCCTCGCCAGGTTGACCGCCTCTTCGCGATCCGCAGCCACGAACGTCGTGAAGACCGCCCTCGCGGTATTGCCAGCCGGGATGAACAGAGTTGTTCGGAGAGCCAGTACCGGATCGAGCACCGCCCCTGTCGTTCCCGACAGATTGCCGGGGTTGTCCATAGCGACAGGGTTCCGTGCGGACCTTCCGCGGCCGATGAAACGCGCTCTGTCGGTTTCACAGCTCACTGACTGTGAAGGACCTTCCATTACCGCCACCGTATGTCCGCACCACGCCGCGTCGTGGAGGGCCGAGCGCGGGCGGCGCATGGCAAGTATTGCTGCGCTTTCCGGGAGCCATTCGGTCTGCACGAAGAGATTGCCGAAGGCGCGATGGCCACGATCTGACACCGCTGACGCGAGGACAACTTCCTGATAGGTCGTGATCTCGAGTTCGACGTCGGTGTCCGAATGATTCGTGACGGATATCCGCCGTGCCTCGCCCGAACCGTCCTTCAGCGCGACGATCTCGGTGAACGTCTCGAGATCATCATCGCGCCGGCGGATTGTCGCAGAGTCGCCGCCAAGCTCTGCCTCGTACGACTGATGAGGCTCGCATACCGGCAGGTGGCCGGCTGACCAGACTTTTCCAGTGCCGACATTCATTAGATAGCACCATTGTCCGTGGGCGTCCCGGGTGCCGTCGTTTCTCCACCGGTTGACTGCTATTCCGCCGGACCGGCTGGCTCCGCCTCCAGCCGAGGTAACGAGCACCGAGTACCGCTCGTCGCCGAGTAGCGACAGCTCCGGCAGCGGAGTCTCGGCATTCTTCACGCTGTTGTCCTCGGTCCTCACTTAATCGTAGATCCTCGGTGGCAGTGAGTCCTGAGGCCGCAAAGTCCTCAGTTCCAGGTCGCAACCGTTCTCCACCTGATCCTCACGGAATCTCAAATCAGGTTGCGGAAAAAGAGTCCTCATCCTATTTATGTAAACGATTACATTCTTGCCCGTCCGTCAACCCGCAGGTGATGGCGACAATCAAGGACGTTGCACGTGAAGCATCGGTTTCGGTGGCCACGGTCTCCCGCGTCTTCAACGGCGCGGCCGTCGTGCGCGAGGAAACGGCAAGGCGGATAAGGGACGTCGCAGCGACCCTGCGCTACGCCCCCCATGGAGGAGCGCGCAGTCTCATCACCCGGCGAACCCATACCCTCGGCGTACTTCTACCCGACCTGTATGGTGACTTTTTCTCCGAGCTGATTCACGGAATAGACATTACCGCCCGGCGCGAGGGTTATCACATCCTCGTCTCGCGGTCGTGGGAAGGGAGGACGGAAATCGAGGAAGCGATGCGCGCGATGAAAGGCAGGGTTGACGGCCTTCTCCTCATGTCGCCGGACGTCGACGCCGAGTCGCTCAGGAACATCCCGCATGGCCTTCCGGTGGTTCTCCTATGCACTCCGGCCGGCGGCGCTTCGGTTGATTCGATAATCATCGAGAACTTCCGGGGAGCGAAGGAGATGGTCCGCCACCTCATCTCCCTTGGACACGGCCGCATCGCGATAATCAAGGGCGCCGCCGGAAACTACGATGCTGCCGAGCGGCTCCGTGGATACCGCGCGGCGCTGAGGGACGCGGGACTCCAGGTCGACGGGGAGCTGGAGATCGATGGCGATTTCACCGAAGCCGGGGGCTACGCTGCTGTAGTCGAGCTTCTTGCGAGAGATCCGCGCCCGACGGCAATCTTCGCGGCCAATGACTCGATGGCGATCGGGGCGCTCAGCGCGCTTCGCGAGACCGGGGTGAGAGTTCCCCAGGAGATCGCTGTAGGGGGATTCGACGACATCCCTCTCGCCCGCTACATGGATCCGCCGTTGTCGTCGGTGAGGGTCGCGATCGCCGACATCGGGGCGCTCGCGGTCGAGGCGGTGCTCCACAGCATCAACCACAAGAATGGCCGCGGTCCGCAGAGAAAGCGGGTCTCGACGGAGCTCGTCATCCGCCGGTCAACCGGGGCGCCGTACGCGGAGCGTCCA
>JBBQZF010000077.1:0-11486 GCA_038208015.1 Gemmatimonadales bacterium | reverse complement strand
TGACGACCCTGATCGGCGAAGGAATATCGCCGCGGGTCGAGAGCCGGACATGGTTGATCCGGCGGATTGCGGTATGCCAGGACGAAACGGCAAGGATCACGACCACCGCCCGAAGCACCCAGCCGTCCATGGCAAGCCCGAACAACGCCTGTGGCGCACAAAGCAGAGCGACTCGCTCGGCGCGCTGCATCACGCCGACCTTCGCGTTGATTCCGAGCGCCTCTGCCCGGGCGCGCGCATAGCTCACCAGATAAGTGCCGATTATTCCCGCCAGGGCGACGGCGAGCATGACCTTGCTGGCGTGAACGGCGTTCACGGCGTAGAAGTATGCGAGCCCGGCCAGAAGGGCGCCGTCGGCGACCCGGTCGAGTGTCGAATCGTAGAACGCGCCAAAAACGGTGACCTGGTTCGTCCTCCGGGCAACGATGCCATCCAGCGCATCAGCGATAGCGGTGACGGCGATGATGATCCCGCCCGTCCGCATGTATCCGAACCCGAACGCGACTGCACCGACGATCGTGGAGACTGTCCCGATAGTCGTGAGCGCGTTGGCGGAAATTCCGAGTTTTATTATGACCCCGGCGATCGGCTCCATGATTCGGAGATAGCCGGTGGTAACGAACTTGACGTGCGCCGTCGTGATTCGCTTCCAGAGAGAGCTCATGCGGGTGGCTGGTGTCGGACTGGGTGGCGTCAGCCCGTCGGATTGGACCCGGAAGTGTGCTGACTCTTTCATGCTCAAGCTAGGCGGATTGACGCTTTGCCGCCAGAACGGGGCTTGAGGCGTCGATCTGCGGTTCAGGGTCAGGGACTGCAACTGAAGGGGGGGAGACCAGTGAGACCAATGAGGGATCGCGGTGGCGTACAGCCGGCGATCCGGACTTCGGTAAGCATACTTTAGGGGTAAAACCAGAAAACCAAATACGTCGTTACCTCACTGGCCTCACCCGTTCCTCACCGGTCTCCCCACCCGGCTGTTCCGTCCTCGAGCTAAAACGTTGGCTGCTTGCACAGGCGTAGCTGATCCTCCTACATTGGCCGGCCACGCAAGGCCGCCTCACCCGGACGCGGGGAGCCCAGATGCCACGGAAGCCGATCGCCCTCAGGAAGGATTATGCAGTCGGATCCGGTCAGGTCCGGCTCTCGGTACTCGTGGGGGACCGGCAGTACGGCACGTCGATGGTCTTCCTCGACGATGAGCTCCTGGCAAACGGAGATATAGACGAGCTCCCGCTGGGAGCCGGCGGGGAGATCGCCGGCCGTACGCTGACTGTCTATACGGTCGTGACTGACGTGAGAGACAAAAAGAACGACATGTCCGTCACGTGGATACTTACCGGCGGCGACAAGACCGCAACGATCGAGAGATCCGGCTCAGGCGCGAAGTCATTCGGATCGCAGATGTTCAAGGCGGTGTTCGAGCTCACCGGCGACGAATAGGAAATGCTGCACCGCCCCGCATCGCGCGCCGTCCGGGAGTTCCTCTTACTCGCAGCGCTTGTGCCCGCCGCAGCCGGCGCGCAGGACTCCGGGCGCGATCCCGCACCCCCACCGGCGGTCGAGCTAGAGGGTTTCAGGCTCTCCGGGCCGCCTGCGCTGGCACTGCTCGGCTCATCGGCGGCATCCGTGGCGCGACCCAATACTCCCCGCGACCTGATCGCGAGCCTCGTCTCGGGCGCCGGCGCAGGCGGCATTGTGCCCGACGGCTACGCACTCGAGACGGCTCCGTTCTGGCTCGTCCGCCGCAAAGCCATGAGCCTCGGAGACTATCACGACGCTTCGCTCGGCCAGCGCCTCCTTTACTTCACCGCGATCTCGGTAGCTACCTCCCGGCCGGCGTCGCGAGGCGATTCGCCGCGCGACGCACGCGCCGCGCTGGCAATCCGGACTCTCCTCGCAAACGGGCGGCCGAGCGCGAGGTTGCGCGCGACTGGTGACTCAATGCGCGTGGCCCAGCTCGACTACATAACGAGGTTCCGGCGGTGGGAGGAAGCAGGCGCCGGGGCGTCGGGCCTCGGTGCGGCGCGGAGGCGGCTCGCTCAGCAGGACGACCTGCTTTCGTCGCTGTTGGCGCGCGTCGTCGCAGGTGGCGAAACAACTCTCCGTGACAGCGCGATGCGCACGCTTGCCCGCCGCGACAGCCTCCGGGCGTTCGTCGCCTCGGGTCAGTCGGCTGCCGATGCGGAGCTTGCCGCCGCCGGCGAGCTCGACAGGATCGAGACAAGGCTGGAAACCCTCGCGAAGAGATTTGCCGCGGCGGAGATCGAGCCGAATGGATTCATACTCGAGGTCGCGGCTGGCACCCGGGCGCTGTTCGAGGAAGGACAGTGGGGGCGGCAGCAGATCGACGGTCTCGGCTTATGGCTCACGCCGATGTACAGGGCGCGCACGAATGGTCTCGAGCTGATCGGCGTCGGCCGGTACCTATCCCGTGTAAGCGAATATGACGGCCACGATCTGCTGGATGTCGGAGTGAGAGCGGGGGTCGACGTCGGGAAGGGAACGCTCTCCGCGGAGCATGTGTGGCGGAGCCTGCACGGGTCCGGCATGCTCGGTCTCGCATCAAAGACCGGGGGCGAATATCGGAGCCGGACAACCCGGTGGGCAGTGCTGTTCGATTATCCGATTGGAGGCAGGCTCTGGGCTGTCGCCAGCTTCGGAAGCGACTATCGCCTGCCCGACGGCGACAGGCCGGTGATCGCGACCGTCGGACTCAACCTCGGCTTTGGCGCGATCGAAATTCTTCCGTCCGGGCGATGACGGTGTGATCCCGCGCGACAGCAGATTTCCTGGCGCGATCCACTGCCAGTCGTGAACGGGAGTGTCTGATCCATGCGATTGTATCCGCGATCGTGGCGTCAGGATCACGCGGATGAAATCCTAGATCGGCTTCGGCGTAGCGGGACGAGATTCCCCAGTAGTGGGACGCCATTTCGATGACCACCTGGTCGGGCAGTATCCCGAATGGTCTCCCGATCCTGTCGTTGAGGGCGGCGAGATGCCGCACGAAGCGGGAGGGGAGGACGCGCCACGAGGCCTGGATCCCCGCCAGCCTTGCGACTCGCCTGAAAAAATCGTCGAGAGAGCTCGCCGTGCCGGGGAGGTTGTAGGACGGACGCGGCGACGCGATTCGCATCGCCCGCACCATCGCATCGGCCGCGTCGCGGATATCGACGAAATTGATGCCTCCGTCGAAGATGAAAGGAAGCCTGCCGTCGAGAACGCGCATGAGGTTTCCAACTGACCTGAGCCGGTGATCTCCCGGACCGAGCAGCACAGGCGGCCGGATAATGACGAGCTCGGCGCCCAGCTCCGCGGCGAGCGCGAGCGCCTCCTTCTCGGCGCGGATCTTCGACATGTAATAAGGCCAGCCCCTCGCGGCCTCCACGCAGTGTGGCGAGTTCTCGGCGGGTGCGGCCTCCGGATTTCTCGAGCACCCGACGGTCCCGGAAGTCGACACGAACACCACGCGACAGTGCCTGCTGGCGCCGAGCCGCACCATCTCCAGAGTGGCATCTACGTTGAACCCGGTCATCGCGTCCGGGCTGACGCGGGAATGCTTCACTTCAGCGGCGAGGTGGTAAACACCCTGGAGGTCCCCGAGGGCTGGATCATCCGCCCACGAGCCTTCCGCCGGAGACCCTTCGAGCAGCGTCGCGGCTTCCAGGTAGTCGAGGTCACTCCCTCTCGCGGCGGAGAGATCGCGCACGAGCGCAACGATCCTCGCCGACGGGTCGTCGCGTCTGATCGCTGCGACGATGTGCCGGCCAAGGAATCCGGTGGCGCCGGTGATGAGGTATGAGGGCGTGTTTTTCGTCACGCCCGCAGGATAGTCGGTGGACGCTGTCTTTGCAGCAAAGCAACCCCGGCGTAGGCGACGATCGACACGAGAAGGGAGGTCAGATATGGCAGCTCGAGCCCGAGAACGTAGGCGCCGAGCACCCAGGCAATCACGCCGCCGAGGAGGGAGGCGATGGCGGCGGCTGCCCGGCCCCACGTCGTGAAGAGCCCGATTGTCACGACAGTGAAGATGCCGGCGCTGCCGAACGACGACGCTTCCTCGACGAGCGCATATACACCGTCGGCGTGGAGCGCGATGATGTATGCAAGAATGCCGAAGAGAGCGACGCCGCCGCGCGCAATGCGCACCTTCGACCGCTCGCTCATGCCAGGCCGTGCGGGAACGATGAGGCTGTGCGAGACGAGCGAGGAGCACACCAGCAGAGTTGTGTCTACAGTGGACAGAATCGCGGAAATCAGCGCACCGGCGAGGATCACGTAGAGCGCACCCGGCAGCAGGCGCTGCGCGAGGAGCGGCAGGATCTGCTCGGGATCTTCGAGACCCGGCAGCAGCACGGAGCCGGCGAGCCCGACAGTGACCGGGATCAGCCCGAGGATCAGGTATCCGCCACCAGCAATGAGTGAGGACCGCTTCGCAACCTCGGGAGAGCGCGCGCTGATGACCCGCGAGACGAGTTCAGCCGCGACGACAGATCCGCATATCGGTATCGCCCATTCCTCAATTACGCTTAAGGCCGATGCTCCGCCGGCGAATGGGTCGAGCCTCGCGGCGGGGATCGCTGTAAAGGGCTCGAGTCCCGTGGTCAGCAGCAATGCGCCGAAGAGCACGAGGAGCCCCACCACGAGAACGATTCCCTGGATCAGGTCGGTCCATGCATCAGCCAGCATTCCGCCGAATGCCGTGTATGCAACGACGATCCCGGCCGCCACAGTGACCGTGACGGACACTCCGATTCCCGACGACGCGGAGATCACCTGGCCGAAGGCTCGGATCTGCGCGGCGGCCCACAGCAGCGACGCGGGGACCATGAGGAGAACAGCAAGTTTCTCGACACCCGGCGAGTACCGCTCGCGGAAGAGGTCGGCCAGGGTCGTGAGCTTTCGCCTCCACAATGGGGCGGCGAAGACGACTCCCATGATGAGCAGGCACGCTCCGTATCCGAACGGGTCTGAGGTCGCGCCGGCGAGCCCCGAGCCATAGACTGCGCCCGCCGAGCCGATCGTCGTTTCCGCGCCGAACCACGTCGCGAAGATCGTGAACGTCGCCAATCCGTACCCGAGCTGCCGTCCCGCGACGATATAGTCGCTCTCGGTTCTGATACGGCGGGACACATATGCGCCGATTCCGAACTGCAGGACCAGGTAGGCAAGGATGCCCCAGAGGACGGCGCTCACGGGCGGGGAAGATGCCTTATCATTACTGAATGCGCCATAAATTCATCATCGCGGCGGCCGCGCTTTCGGTAGCGGCGACCGGGTGCACACCCGGCCGGTCTCCCAATGTCGATTCGGAAGCGGTCGCCGCCCGGATCGACTCGATAGCCGAGCCATATGTCAAGCTGGTCCTCGCTGTTGGCAAGCACGATGCTGATTACGTCGACGCCTACTACGGGCCGCCGGAGTGGCGCTCGGCCGTGGATTCGGCGCCGCTTGCACTGCCGGCAATCGCAGCGAGAGCCGACAGTCTTATCGCGTCGCTTGATTCAATTCCGGAACCCGGCGACGAGATGCTTGGTCTTCGCCGCTCATATCTCCGAACCCAGCTCGGCGCACTTGCCGCGAGGGTGGGCATGCTCGAGGGCGGGAAGCTTACGTTCGACTCCGAGTCACTGGCGCTTTACAACGCGGTTTCGCCGAAGCATCCGGAATCCTATTACCAGCAGATCATCGATTCCCTCGGCCTGATGCTTCCCGGAACCGGGCCGATACCCGAGAGATACGAGCGGTACAGAAGCCAGTTCGTAATTCCGCCGGCAAATCTCGACACTGTCTTCCGTACGGCGATCGCCGAATGCAAGGCGCGCACGCTTCAGCATCTCTCACTTCCGCCTGGCGAGGAGTTCAAGCTCGAATACGTCACCGGAAAGTCGTGGAGCGGCTACAACTGGTATCAGGGAGACTACAAGAGCCTGATTCAGATAAATACCGACCTGCCGATTTTCATCGACCGCGCAATCGATCTTGCCTGCCACGAGGGTTATCCGGGGCATCACGTCTACAACCTGATGCTCGAGCAGGAGCTGGTAAAAAAGCGCGGCTGGCTGGAGTACACCGTGTACCCGCTGTTCAGCCCGCAGTCGCTTATTGCGGAGGGAACGGCGAACTACGGTATCGAGATGGCCTTCCCCGGCGCCGAGCGCCGGGAGTACGAGCAGCGCGCTCTCTGGCCTCTCGCTGGACTGGATTCTGCAAAGGCGGATGAGTACTACAGGATCTTCGCGTTTGCGGGCCGGCTTGCCTATGCCGGAAACGAGGCTGCACGGAGATATCTCGATGGCGAGATATCCGCAGCTGAGGCAGCGGCGTGGATGAATCGCTACGCACTCTTTTCACCAGCGCGCGCCGCGCAGCGGGTGAAGTTCATCGACCAGTATCGCAGCTACGTGATCAACTACAATCTCGGAAAGGATCTCGTGAAGGAATACGTCGAGAGTGGAAGCGGGGGAGCTGCCGCCGGCAGGTGGACCGCGTTCACCTCGCTGCTCACGACACCGCGGCTCCCGAAGAATCTCGCGCCCTGACTCGAACAACCAATGAGGAAGTCCTACATGCGTATAGTTCCGCTTGCCCTGCTGACTGCGCTGTTCGCCGCCTGCGCCCCCGCTCCGGTCGCGCAGGCGCCGGCCCCGCAACCTCTTCCGTCCGCGCCCGCAGCAGAGGCACCGGTTGCGCTTCAGCCCGTTGGTTATCGGTCCGAGTTCGGGACCATGTGGACGTTCGACGCGCCTCCGCTCGACTACTGGCGCAGCACCTACAACTTCACGCCCGACCAGGCCTGGCTCGACCGCGTGCGCATTGCGTCGATCCGTCTCCCGAACTGTTCTGCCTCGTTCGTTTCCGCGACGGGGCTCGTGATGACGAACAACCACTGCGTTCGTGAATGCACGGCCGAGTCTTCGCCTCCCGACTCCAACTACATAAGGACAGGATACGTCGCTCGCTCTCGCGCGCAGGAAAAGCGATGTGCAGGCATGTACGTCGACCAGCTCGAGACGATCGAGGATGTCACGAGCCGCGTTAAGAGCGCGGTCACCGCGGGGACAGCGGCAGAGCAGGCGACCCAGCGCACCGCGGTAACCAACCAGATCCAGACCGAATGCAATCAACGCACGGGCCTCACGTGCCAGGTTGTGTCGCTTTATGCGGGCGGGATCTATTCGGTCTACACGTACCGTCGATACGACGACGTGAGACTCGTATTTACTCCTGAGGAGAGTGTCGCCGCGTTCGGCGGTGATCCTGACAACTTCACGTACCCCCGATACAATCTCGACGTTGCGCTTCTCCGCGTGTACGTCAACGGCCAGGCTCACGCGCCGCAGCACTTCCTGCCGTGGAGCCGTGCTGGCGCGGCGGAGAACGAGGTCGTGTTCGTTGTGGGAAATCCGGGCAGCACGGGCAGGCTCAACACGATCGCCCAGATGGAGTACCTTCGCGACATCGGCTACCCCACGACGATCGCCGGCTTCAACCGCTCTCTTGATGCGATAAGCGAGGTCGAGCGTCGCAATCCGCAGGCGGAGCAGGCTTTCCAGAACATCGTCTTTTCGCTCGAGAACTCCCGCAAGGCGGTGACCGGCTATCATTCGGGGCTCATCGACCCGTCGTACATGGCGACGAAGAACGCGTTCGAGCGCGAGTTCCGCGCGAGAATTGCCGCGAATCCCGAGTGGCGGCTGAAATACGGCAAGGTCTATGGCGAGATCGAATCGGCGCAGCGCGAGATCGCCGTCCTTGCCCCTCGGCTCAGGTATCACGGCTTTGGCCCGCCTCCCCAGGCAGGTGGCTCGCGGCTTCTCACCCTTGCGGGCCAGATGGTCCGCATGACCGACCAGACCAGGGCGTCGCTGCTTGCCGAGCAGCCCGTCGATACGCTGTTCGAGCGGCTGATCCTCACCGCGCACCTGAAGGCGGCGCAGGAGAACCTTCCGGCCGGCGATCCGTTCCTCGAAGCGGTGCTGGCCGGAAGGACCCCTGAGCAGTCTGCTTCCGAGCTTGTCCGCGGCACACGCATCGGTGACACTGCGGCGAGGCGCGCTCTCGTCGAGGGCGGGGCGCCGGCGATCGCTGCATCGACCGATCCGTTGCTCGTCGCGGCTCGCCGTATCAGCGACCTGAACCGGGAAGTTCTGGCTGAGGCAGGACGTCACAACGCGGTAATGACGGCGAACAACGCTCTTCTCGGCGAAGCGCTGTTTGCTACATACGGAACGTCGCTCCCGCCCGATGCGACGTTCACGCTGCGGATCAGCGACGGTGTGGTGAAGGGCTATCCGATGAACGGTACGATCGCGCCCTACAAGACGACGTTCATGGGGATGTACGCGCGGTCAGCGGATTTTGACGCGAAGCCGCCGTTCGACCTGCCGAAGCTCTGGCTCGACCGCATGAACCGCATCGACTTGAAGACGCCTTTCAACTTCGTTTCGACAAACGACATCATCGGCGGGAACTCCGGCAGCCCGGTGATAAACAGGAACGGTGAAGTCGTAGGGCTCGCGTTCGATGGCAACATCGAGAACGTCGCGAACCGGTTCCTCTTCCGGACCGACGTGCCACGCACTGTTGCCGTGCACTCGAGCTCGATCGTCGAGGCGCTTCGCAATGTCTACGACATGCCGAGCCTGGCAAACGAGCTTCAGCGGCGATAGGAACCCGGCAGGGTTGCGAAATCATGGCATCATGCACGGGGAGCGCTATTGCTCCCCGTGTTCATTCTACGCCACGGCCCATCAGAGTCATGCTGGTCCTCGCTGAAGTCAGCGTGAGGGTGACAGTCTGAGGATGCGGCCCTGGGAACTATCCGTGATCACGTAAACGCTGCCGTCGGGTCCCTGCTTTACATCGCGAATACGCTCGCGCAGGTCACCAAGATATCGCTCCTCCGATGTAACCCTGCCATCCCTCATTGCAAGTCGCACCAGAAGTCCGGGCTTCAGCCCGCCGACGAGAATACTGCCTTTCCACCCCGGGAACGCGTCGCCTGTGTAGAAGGTCATCCCCGAAGGAGCTATGACGGGATCCCAGTAATAGACAGGCTGCTCCATACCTTCCTTCGCCGTGCCTTCGCCGATCTTCGCCCCGGAATAGTCCCGGCCATAGCTGATCACCGGCCATCCATAGTTCTTTCCTGCCTCCGGCTGGTTGAGCTCATCACCGCCGCGCGCGCCGTGCTCGACCGTCCACAGCCGACCCGTCGCGGGGTCGATCGCGGCGGACTGCACGTTGCGGTGACCGTAGGACCAGATCTCCGGGCGCGCTTCGCTCCTTCCGACAAACGGGTTGTCCTGCGGAACCGATCCATCAGAGTTGATGCGGACGATCTTTCCGATTCCGGATGAAAGATTCTGCGCCTGCTGCCGGTGACTCGCGCGGTCGCCCTGGGTGATGAACATCGTTCCGTCGCCCCGGAATACGATGCGTGATCCGAAATGGCTCGAGCCCGACACCTTTGGCGTCTGCTGGTAGATGATGCGGACATTCTCGAGACGGCCGTCACCGAGCGTCGCGCGAGCGACGGAGGTACCGGCCGTGCCGTCCGCCGGCTCCGAGTACGAGAGGTAAATCACCCGGTTCGTGGCGAACGACGGATCGAGAGCGACGTCGAGGAGGCCGCCCTGCCCGCGGGCAGCGACGGCGGGAACGCCGCTCACAGGTGCCGAAAGCGTTCCGTCGCGCTCGACTATCCGGAGTCGACCGGGTCTCTCGGTCACCAGGAACCGGCCATCGGGGAGAATCTCGAGACCCCATGGATTCACGAGGCCTCGTGCCACAGTCTCGACACTGACTGCGCCATTCCTCGACGCGGGCTGCGGCGAAGCCTGAGCCGGCCCCTGAGCGGGCACTGGTTCCGCCTTGCAGGCAAGCAACGATACTGCGGTGAGCGAGAACAATGCTGAGCGCGACAAGACGATGCCTCCTTCAGGGATTACCCGCGATACACCCGGGCCAGGGAATGAGTTCACTTGCGCAAGAACCGGGCAGCAGGCACCTTCGCCGACCGATGCCTGCTGCCGGGCGGGGACGCGCGTAGTGCAAGGCGCGAGGTTCGGCCGATGGCACTTCCGTTTCACTGATTTCAACTGGAGCACGATGCTGAGACCCGCTGCTGCCACTCTGCTGCTCCCGCTCCTTGCGGCCTGCGCCGCGGCCTACAAGCAACGCATCGCGGGAGTGTGAGGATGCGATTACAACGGGAGGCGGGATGCTGAGACTTTCGCTGGCGTGGCTGCACCTGCTGGCGCTGGGAGTGGGGATTGCTGCGGTGTGGTCGCGGGCGGCAAGTCTCTCCGGCAAGCCTGACGTTAACGCGTTGCGGCGCGCGTTCACGGCTGACACCTGGTGGGCGACCGCGGCAGTCGTCTGGATCGCGACCGGACTCTGGAGGCTGCTTGCTGAAACGGAGAAGGATATCGGCTTCTACATGTCGAACCACATGTTCTTCGCGAAGATGGGCCTTCTCCTTTTCGTTCTCATTCTCGAGGTCTGGCCGATGATCACGCTTATCAGGTGGCGAAGGTCGCTGGCGCGCGATCCCTCCTTCGACGCGGCCTCGCTAGGCGACGGCGCCTCGATGATCGCAATGATCAGCTACGTCCAGTGCCTTCTCGTCGTGGGAATGGTCCTGACTGCCGCCGGAATGTCAAGAGGATTCGGGTCCCGCTGATTCCCTCTCGATGCAGAGTTCAAGGAAGGTCGTACCCGGTTACAACCTGATTCGCTGGGGCAGCGGCCCCGTCTGCTTCGAGCTGCGGTCGCCCGACAAAGACATAATCGAGGCTGCACAGCACGTATTCGGGAAGTGGCACGCATCGGGTGACGCCACCCTGGAAGGCGAGTGGGAAGTGCGCAGGTCCGGCGACGAAATTCTCATCGATCCGATGCCGGAGCATCCCGACGGAGGCGTGCTTCCGGTGTTCCGCGATGTTGGTCACGCCATTACATGCGTAGAGTACGCAGCGGTCTGGCGGATAGTCGAGAACTGCAATCATCTGCTGTGCTTTCACTCCGCGCTGTTGAGCAAGGGGGGCCGCGGGGTTGCCATCGTGGGGCCTTCCACCGCGGGCAAGTCGACGCTCGCGACCGCGCTCTGGAGCAGCGGGTGGGATTTTCTTTGCGACGACCTGACGATCGCCATCGGCAACCGGGCAGTGGCAGGGCCGCGGCGCGTGTCGCTGCGTGAAGGCAGCCGGGAGCTGGTGGGTGAGGAGCTGTGGACAGGCGTTCAAAGCACGCCAGGATACCGGAGAACCTCCGTCGGCTGCCTGTTTCACCCGATTCAGGAGGCAGCGGAGTCGCCGGCTGTGGATCTCCGCGCCGTGGTATTTCTCCGCCGGAACGGGGCGCCGGAGGGTGTCGACGGCCCGACAATGATGAATCCCGCACGCGCCGCGATCGCGCTTCTGCCTTATACGAATCTCGTGCGGAACCTGTCCTTCCCCGAGGCTCTCGCGCCGGTCGCCGAT
>JBBQZF010000076.1:0-11566 GCA_038208015.1 Gemmatimonadales bacterium | reverse complement strand
CGAGAGAACAGTGCGGCGAAGTGCTAGCTCATCCTTCGTCGCGAATGCGCTCACTCTTTGCTGCGACCTCCGCCACTGCGCGGCGACCGGCTGCGTGGCCGGCGCGGACGCTCGCTGCGCTCGCGCGCCTCGCCGCCCTCGGCCGCCACAGTCTCGCCTTCGTCGCTCGAACCGTTCTCTGCAGCAGGTGCAGCGCCGCCCTCGAAGGGCGATCCGCCTTCTGCTTCAGGCTTCGGCACGAGTGCCTTCATTGACAGGCGAAGCCGTCCGCGCTCATCGCGCTCGAGCAGCTTGACCTTCACCCGGTCGCCCTTGCTCACGACATCTTCAGTCTTCTCCGTGCGGCCATGCTTTAGCTCGGAGATGTGAACGAGTCCTTCCGTTCCCGGCATGATCTCGACGAAGGCGCCGAAGGCAGTCGTGCTCTTGACCGTGCCCTCGTACGTGTCGCCAATGATCGGCTCGGCCGTGAGCGCCTGCACCATCTGGCGTGCGCGCTCCATCGCCTCTCCGCCGACAGCGGCGATCGTGACGAGACCTGCATCGTCCACAGTGAGCTCGGCGCCTGTCTCTTCCTGAATTCCGCGAATCGTCTTGCCCTTAGGCCCGATGAGCTCGCCGATCTTCTCGGGGCTGATGGAGATTGTGACGATCCGTGGCGCGTAAGCCGAGAGGTCAGCACGCGGCGCGTCGAGCGCCTTCTTCATCTCGCTGAGGATGTGGAGGCGGCCTTCACGTGCCTGGTCGAGGGCTTCCTTCATTATCTCGATGGAGAGGCCCATGACCTTGATGTCCATCTGGATCGACGTGATGCCTGTCTCGGTGCCCGCGACCTTGAAGTCCATGTCGCCGAGGTGATCCTCGGTTCCGAGGATATCGGTGAGGATCGCGTACTTGTCGCCTTCCTTGATGAGTCCCATCGCGACGCCGGCTACGGCTGAGCGAATCGGAACGCCGGCATCGAACAGGGCGAGCGATCCGCCGCAGACAGATGCCATCGACGACGAGCCGTTGGATTCGAGGACGTCGGAGACGATTCGAATCGTGTACGGGAACTCGTCGAACGGCGGCAGCACGCTCTGAATCGCGCGCTCGGCCAGGTTGCCGTGGCCAATCTCGCGGCGGCTCGTGCCGCGCATCGGGCGGACTTCACCGGTTGAGAACGGCGGGAAGTTGTAGTGGAGCATGAACGACTTCGTCGTCTCGCCCTTGTCGTCGATCGAGTCAAGGCGCTGCACGTCCCGTGCGGTGCCGAGGGTGATCGCGACGAGCGCCTGTGTCTGGCCGCGCGTGAACAGCGCTGAGCCGTGGGCGCGCGGGAGGACCGTCGTGTCGATGCTTATGTCTCGGACTTCTGCCGGTCCGCGGCCATCGACGCGCTTGCCGGTGTCGAGCACCTGGGCGCGAAGGGCGTTGTACTCGACGTCACCGACGAGATTGCCGATGTCCTTCGAGTTGTCGGGGAATTCCACCAGCAGCGCTTCGGCCATTTGCTTCTTCACGAGCTCGACTGCGGCGATGCGGGTGTGCTTCTCGTCCTGGTTGATCGCGGCCGAAATCTTCGTGCGGCCCAGCTTGTCAACGCGGGCGACGAGCGCCTCATTCATCTCAGGCTTCTTCCACTCCATCTTCGGCGCGCGGCCGCGGGAGAGAAGTTCTTCCTGCATTGCGATCAGCTCGCGAATTCCGCCCTGCGCGACGTTCAGCGCATCGAGCACATCGCCTTCGCTCACTTCGATCGCGCCGCCCTCGACCATCATTATGGAGTCCTGCGTGCCCGCAACGACGACGTCCATGTCGCTGTACGGGAGCTGCTGGAAGGTCGGGTTGAGGATCCAGTTCTCCTGGACGCGTCCGACGCGCACTGCGGCGATCGGTCCGAGGAAGGGGATCTTCGAGTTGTTGATCGCGAACGACGCTGCGAGGAGCGCGAGGACGTCTGCGTCATTCTCCTGGTCTGCCGAGATGACGTAGATGTAGACCTGGATCTCGTTCTTGAATCCTTCGGGGAAGAGCGGCCTGATCGAGCGGTCGATGATCCGTGCCTTCAGGATCTCCGAGTCGTGCGGCCTGCCTTCGCGCTTGATGAATCCGCCGGGGATCTTTCCGGCTGCGTACGCCTTGTCGCGGTATTCGACGAGGAGGGGGAAGAAGGGCAGCGGGCTTTCCTTGTCGCTGACCGTCACTGCGGCGAGCACCATCGTGTCGCCGTACTGCACCAGGGCGGACCCTGCCGCCTGCTTCGCCATGCGGCCAGTCTCGTTTGAGAGCTTACGGGCGGCGATCTCACGTTCAATTCTTTCCATCGGTTTCTTTGCCTTTGCTTGTTCTGGTGAGAACACAAAACGCGCGCGGGCACGAAAGTGCGCCCGCGCGCGGGACAGCTTCAGAAGTTCGGGCTAATGGCGGAGACCAAGGGCCGCGATGATCTTGCGATACCCTTCGAGGTCGGTCCGTTTTAGGTAGTCGAGCAGTCGACGGCGTCTTCCGACCATCTTCAGCAGGCCCTGCCGGCTGTGATGATCCTTGTGGTGCTTGCGGAAGTGGTCGGTCAGGTAGTTGATGTTCTCGGTGAGAATCGCGACCTGGACCTGCGCGGAACCGGTGTCGGTTTCGTGCGTGCGGTACTTCTCGACTGTTGCGGTCTTCTGAAATGCCATTGTTGCTGTGTTCTCCGCGCGCGTGCGCGCTGGGTTTCTTTGATTCTTGCTAAGCCTTTAAAAATACCCAGCTCAGAGCATCAGGTAAAGGGGTCAGGTACCGGGTCGGTTTCGGAGGGCTTCATCTCTTCTGGTGAATAACTGGCGACCGACAACTCAGGACTGGAAACTCGCGACTCGCGTGGACTTCCCGCCTTTGCCGCAGTTCGCTGCTTGCTGGCACAATAGGGTACTCGATCTCGTCCCGTTCCGCGTATGCTGCTAGCGCGGCAGTCGTGGCAACATGGCTGGGATCAACGCCACATCCGGGGGTGACGCCCTGGTCTGCAGAATGGGCGTAATCCTTGGGCCCTTGATGTAACTGTGAACATACCTGACTGTCACTCAGGAAATACGGGTTAGAATCCCGTGGGGTCCACCGTTTCCTGCCGCTGATGGCGTTGCCTTTTCCTTCGATTCTGCGTATGATCCAGAGTGACGCTTGAGCTGGCCTGACAAGCCTGAGAAAGGCTCCGGTGGCACGTAGGACGGTGGACCCCCCTAAAGGGGCCTAAGGGACTCACTCCCGCAGAGTGGGTCCCTTTTTTCTCGCTCTCCCAGAGGTGGCGTCAGGTTAAGGCATCGGAAGGCCTTGGGGGAGTCCTCGCTGCGCGGCCACGAGGTCGCTGAGCGTGACAACCCTATATCCTCGCTTCCGCAGCTCGGGAAGCAGCCGTGACAGCACCCGGATCGTGTTCCGCCCCTTGTATCCGCCGTCGTGAAGAACGATCACTGAGCCCTTCCTCACCTCCCTGAGAACGGTGCTCGTGGTATACGCGGCCAGGGGAAGCTGCGGGTCGAACGGGTAAACCGAACCCAGCGCGCAGGTATAGCCGTGGCGTTTCATCGTGGAAAGCATCCCGGCGTTGAAGAACCCCGAGCCGGGCCTCGCCCACCGCGGCCTCGCGAACCTCCTCAGCACGCTGTCGGCTTCGACAAGCGACTGCTCGTATCGAGCGGGCGAATGCGAAATGCTCGCCTCGTTGCGGCTCATGTGGTTTCCGATCTCATTCCCTTCCCGCAGCGTTCGCACGACGAGCGAGTCGTTTCCGGCAATGCGCGACGAAATGAGAAAGAACGTCGCGTGTGAATCGTTCTCGCGCAGCAGGTCGAGTATCCGCGGAGTGGTGACCGAATCAGGACCGTCGTCGATGGTCAGCGCGACAATCTTCTCGGAGGGACTGGCATAATAGAGGCAACCCGGATTCGACGACGCCACGCTCCGCACGAGAGGAAAGGGCGTGCATGCGCCAACGACCAACCAAAGTGCTGCCAGAGCGCCAACCCGCTCCGCGATGGCTATGGCCTGTCCGTTGCCGGGGTGATGTCCCGTGTGACTGCCTCGATCTGGCCGTCCTGAATCAGCAGGTCGAATGTCTGCCCCGTCGCAAACTGGGCAGTCGACGAGAGAGTCCCACCATCCTTCCCGCGCGCTACCGCATAACCGCGCGATAACGTTGCAAGGGGACTGAGCGCGTGAAGCCGCCCCGCGGCACCCGAGACAAGTGACCGGCGGCGTTCCGCAGCGCGCAAGGAAGCGTTCTTCATATCGCGGGCGGTTGTCCTGAGCTCTGTCACCGCCGCTTGCCGACGCTGGAGTATCGCCCCTCTCAATCGTCGCCGCTGCCGCTCGAGCGCGGCGTGAAGATCGTCGAGCGATGGCACCGCCGATTCCGCCGCCGCGGAGGGCGTCGCGGCGCGCAGGTCGGCGACGAGATCGCAGACGGTTACGTCGATCTCGTGACCAACTGCCGATATCACAGGGATGTCGCACGAAGCGATTGCCCGGGCGACCCGCTCGTCGTTGAAAGCCCACAGGTCTTCACGCGATCCACCACCGCGACCGACGATCAGGACATCTGCATGCCGCCACCGAGCGACGCGCTCGATCGCCCTGCATATCGACAGCGGAGCACCGTCGCCCTGAACGACCGCCGGCGAGAGAACTATCCGCATTCCCGGACGCCGGCGCTGCGCGACGGACACGATATCTGTGAATGCGGCTCCAGTGTGACTCGTCACGACCGCGATGCATCGCGGGTACCGGGGGATCTGGCGCTTCCGCTCGGGCGCGAGCAATCCGTCGGCGGTAAGCCGCGCGACTGTCTGTTCCATTGCCTTCCGCCACAGTCCGTCGCCGGAGGCCTCCATCTTTCCGACACGGAGCTGAAGCGTTCCCTTGCCCGCCCAGAATACCATCTGCGCAAGTGCGACGACTTCCATACCCTCGTCCGGCGCGGCGGGAATTCTCCACTGGTCACTGCTCCACACGACGCACGATATCTGCGCATCGGAATCCCGAAGGCTGAAGTACCAGTGACCGTTCCGGTTCTTCTTGAAGCCGGTCACTTCCCCTCGAACCCACAGGCGCGCGGGTACGGACCTCTCGATCAGGCGTTGCGTCCGATCATTGAGATCGGCAATCGTCATCGGTGACTCGCGGCTTCCGGCCGGAGCAGAGGGGAGATCTGCGGGAACGTGACCCGGCAGGAAGCGGGAATCACGCCGCTCGTAACTCATGCGCGGCCCGCCACGGCCACCGCAGCACGAAGCGTATTGGAGAGCAGCATCGCTATTGTCATCGGCCCGACTCCGCCCGGCACGGGAGTAATGCGCGATGCGACTTTGCTTGCCGACTCGAAGTCGACGTCGCCGACCAGACGGTACCGCTTCGGCGACGAAGGATCGTCAACCCTGTTAACACCAACGTCGATCACCACTGCGCCTGGCTTTATCATCTCGCCCGTCACGAGGCCTGCGCGCCCGGTCGCAACTATCAGGATGTCAGCTCGCTTCGTGTGAAACGACAGGTCACGAGTATGCCTGTGACAGACGGTGACCGTCGCGTTTGCGCCGTCATTGTCCTGCATCAGTAGAGCGGCCATCGGCTTCCCGACAATGTTGCTGCGCCCGACGATAACGCACTCCGCACCGCGCGTATCGACATTCGAGCGGCGAAGAAGCTCGATTATCCCGGCGGGCGTACATGGTACAAATCCGTCGCGCTGGCCGGCCAGCATCTTCCCGACATTTACAGGATGGAAGCCGTCGACGTCTTTTCGCGGATCTATCGTCCTGATCACCGCGTCGGCATCGATGTGCTTAGGGAGAGGCATCTGAACGAGTATCCCGTGAATCAGCGGATCCTCGTTCAGGACGCGCACGGCGCTCACCAGCTCTGCCTGCGAAGTCGATTCGGGGAGCTGCACTTTCGCGCTGTGCATCCCCGCCTCGATGCACGCTCTTTCCTTCGCCCTTACGTAGACAGTGCTGGCCGGATCCTCCCCGACGAGCACAACAGCAAGACCCGGCCTCGTACCATTCACGATCAGCAAAGCCGATTCCCGAGCGACTTCCTCGCGGATCTGTCGTGCGACTGCTACTCCGTCGATGATCTCAGCGGGCAAAATCCACCGCGCGTGTCTCGCGGATCAGGACAACCTTGATCTGACCCGGATACTGAAGCTCGGCTTCGATGCGACGTGCGATCTCCTCGCTAAGCGTGGTCATCCGTGCATCATCTACATCGTCGGGGGTGACGATCACGCGGACCTCGCGGCCCGCCTGGATCGCAAAAACCTTCTCCACCCCGCGATAACTGGAAGCAATCTTCTCGAGTCCCTCGAGACGCTTCACGTAAGTCTCGAACGCCTCGCGCCGCGCTCCCGGACGTGAGCCGGATATCGCATCTGCCGCCTGCACCAGGACCGAGATCTCGCTCTCGTGAGGAACGTCGTCGTGGTGAGCGGCAATGCAGTTGATAACCAGCGGATGCTCCCCGTAACGCGTCGCCATCTCGACGCCGAGCTGCACGTGAGTGCCCTCGTGCTCGTGGGTGAGGACCTTGCCGATGTCGTGAAGCAGCGCACCACGCCGAGCCATTGCCACATCGAGCCCAAGCTCGGCGGCCATTATTCCCGCCAGCCACGCGACTTCCTGCGAGTGGTTGAGGATGTTCTGGCCGTAGCTGGTGCGCCATCTCATCCGGCCGATCAGCCTGATAATCTCCTGGTGGAGACCGTGCACGCCGCTCGCATAAGCGGCGCGCTCGCCGGTGTCGATGATCCCGGCATCGACTTCCTCTCGCGACTTGGCGACGACTTCCTCGATGCGGCCGGGATGAATCCGGCCATCGGCGACCAGTTTCTCGAGCGAGAGACGCGCGACCTCGCGGCGGACCGGATCGAAGCATGACACGACGACGGTATCGGGCGTGTCGTCGATTATCACGTCAACGCCGGTAGCGAGTTCGAAAGCCCTGATGTTGCGGCCCTCGCGCCCGATGATGCGTCCCTTCATTTCGTCGTTCGGCAGCGCGACCGCCGAAACAGTGGTCTCGGCGGTCTGCTCGGCGGCAATCCGCTGGATTGCGAGCGCGATGATCTTCTTCGCTTCGCGATCGGCGTTCCGGCGAGCGGTCTCGCGGATGTCGCGGATCTTGTTGGCGGCGTCCGCCTGAGCTTCGTCAGCCAGGCGCTGAACGAGCTCCGCCTTTGCCTCCGCGGCGGAAAGCCCGGCGAGCTGCTCGAGACGCCGTCTCTCCTCTCCAAGCAGCCGGTCGAGTTCCTGCTCGCGCGACGAGAGCGCCTCCTGGCGGCGTCCGACGTCCGCGACACGGGCGGCGGCGTCTTTCTCGCGCTGCTCGACGAGGTCGTATTTGCGGTTGAGGAGCCCTTCCCGGTCCAGGACGCGTTTCTCCTCAGACTCGACGTCTTCGCGACGCTTTCGGGCCTCGATCTCCCATTCTTCGCGGAGACCGATCAGCTCTTCCTTGCCGGTCAGCACGGCGGTCTTGCGGAGGGAATCGGCCTCGCGGGCGGCGTCCTCGAGGACGCGCCTGGCGGTTTCTTCAGCGGTGGCCCGCGCCTGAAGCTGGCGCTCGACCTCGGATTTTCTCCCCGCACGCCTACCAAAAAAGAAAAAAGCCGCAGCGGCTACAACTATGAGTCCTGAGCCAACCGCGGCAAGCAATGCCGTAGCAGTCATTTCACGGATCTATGTAGAGCCCGCGGCAAGCCACAGGCGGCCCCAATCGCGCCGAAAAGTCGTCGCGTGTCTGGGGCTTAAACTAACTGTTACGCTTGGCCGGGGGGAGCCAGGGGCGGATTTCGTCGCTCAGGGCCCGCATTTCGGCCGCCATCGACCCGGCCTGCTCACGCGCCTCGAAGAGCTCTCCGGCGATTCTGAGGGCGGCCAGAATGGCCGCCTTGTGGCTCTCGATCCTGGCGCCGGAATCCATCGTCTCGTTCATCACCTGCTCGACATACGCACCCACGGCATGGGCATGCTCTGGCGAGCTCTCGGTGCGAAGCGTGTATTCAGCGCCCTGGATCGTGAGGCTGACAACGTTCTTCTTCGCGCTCATCGGGCGGCCTCTTCATGCTGCTGGCGGAGAAACCTCACCCGGTCAAGCACTTGGCGCGTGCGCGACCTGGCGGCCTCGAGGCGTTTCTTCAGGTCGGCGTTCTCCATCTCGAGCTTCTCCATCCGCTCAGGGGTGACCCGCGCGGTCCCCGACGAGGCATCTATCGCCTTTACCCGGGCCTCGGCCTGGAGCGCACGACGCCTGAACCCGGCGAGCTCGTCGCCGAGATGCCTCACGAGCTGCTGAAGCTCGGCGAGTGCTTCTTCCTCAGGCCGTTCGTTGTCTGATGCCAAGTTCGCCCTCGAGCGTGCCCAGGATTTTAGCCGTTCGGCCCTGAATCTCCCGGTCGCGTAGTGTGCGCTCAGGATGCCTGAAGGTCAATCTCCAGGCAAGGCTTCGCGAATTATCGGGGATTCCCGGGCCACGGAACTCGTCGAAGACGTCGAGCGACTCCAGCAGGTCACCTGCGCTCTTGCGGATCGCCGCCGCGACCTGCTGGGCTGCGACCACGTCGGGGACGATGAGTGCGAGGTCAACCTCGATTGCCGGCATTGTCGGGATCGCGGTGTAGACCCTTGCCGAGCCGCTTGACGCCACCCCGTCTCTCGCTTCAGTCTCGAGATCTATCTCTATCCCGAAGGCCGGAGGCGCCCAGACAGGCGCATCGACGTCCAGGCGCTTCACTGATCCCACCGCCTTTCCTCCAGCGGTCACGGTCCATAGAGCGCCCCCGACCGTCGGTGCGCACTCGACGACATCACCCGGGAATGCGGCGCCGGCAACTTCTTCGGCCAGGCCTTTTGCATCCCATTCGTCGAACTGCGCGGGGTGCGGATCCGTGAAATGCGCCGGCATCCTGTTGCCCGACAAAACAAGCGCCACGCGCAGCCGCTCGCGGGGAGCGCCTGATTCCTCCCGCTCGACCATGAACACCGTGCCGATCTCGAACAGGCGCACATCGCCCTGCATGTGGGAGAAGTTGTATTCGACTCGCCGCGCGAGAGTGTCGAGCACGCTCGAGCGAAGGTATGCTTCGTCTTCCGCGAGCGGGTTCCTGACCCTGTGCGCCTCGTCGCCCGACCTCACGAACGGCATCGGCCGCGCCTCGAGGAAACCCGCGGCAACACACGCCGAGCGCACGCGGCGCGCGATGACAGCCATTGGCGCATCACGGAGAATCCCGGGGCGGAACGCCCGCATCTCCGACGAGAACTTCTCGTAGCCGTGCAGGCGGGCGATCTCCTCGATTACCTCGATCTCGCCGAAGACGTCGTTCCTGAAGCCTGGAGGAGTGACGAGGAGCTCGCCGGCGTCACGATTCACGACGAACTCGACCGACTCGAGATATTTCGCCATCTCATCAGTCTCGATCTCATCCCCGAGGACGCGCGCGACGCGCGAGGGCCTTACGCGAATCGCGCCAGTCGGCAGCGACGCCCGATGAGCGTCTGTTGGATCGCCATCGGCGGTGCCGCCCGCAATCCGTATGATCAGCTCAACAGCATACGCGAGCCTGTCGGGAACTCCCGCTGGATCGACGCCGCGCTCGAACCTGTAGCTCGCGTCTGTCGAGACACCGAGCCTGCGGCGGGTCGCCCTCACGCGGCGCGGATCGAATGCCGCGACCTCGAGGAGGATGTCTGTCGTTCCGTCGCTGACCTCGCTTCCCTTCCCGCCTATTACCCCGGCGATCGCCTGCGCCTTAGTCGCGTCGGCGATCACGGTCATCGAGTCATCGAGAGTCCGTTCGGCGCCGTCGAGAGTTGTGATCTTCTCGCCGCTTTGCGCGCGCCTCACGATGACCCTGCCGCCCTCGAGCTTCGACAGGTCAAACGCGTGCATCGGCTGGCCGAAGCCGTGGAGCATGTAGTTTGTTGCGTCGACGACGTTACTGATTGATCGCGAGCCAGCCGCCTCGATTCGCGACGACAGCCACTCCGGCGAAGGTCCGACTTTCACGCCACGGATCACGGCTGTCATGTATCGGGGCGCGCCTTCGAGGTCTTCGACATCAACATGGATATTGCCACGCATGCCGCCGGCTGGTGCTCGATGGAGTGAAGCCGGCGGGTGCTGCGGCCGGTGAAGGCCTTTCCCGGTCGCAGCCGCGATCTCGCGCGCAAGACCTTCGTGCGAGAGGAGATCCGGGCGGTTCGGAAGAACGTCGATCACGAACCGCGTATCGCCCACCGGCATCACGTCGAGGAATTTTGCCCCCGGCTTGGCATCGATGTCGAGCGCGAGGATTCCCTCGTGATCAGTGCCCAGCCCGAGCTCGCGTGCCGAGCAGAGCATGCCGGCGGAGACTGCGCCGCGGATCTTTCGCTTCTCGATCCTGAGACCGCCCGGGAGCGTCGTTCCTACTGACGCGAACGGGTAGAGCGTGCCCACGGTTACGTTCTGTGCTCCGCACACGACGTCGTGAAGCGATCCGCTGCCGGCGTCGACCTTCGTCACCCAGAGATGGTCGGAGTCCGGATGCCGCGCCGCTTCGACTACTCGTCCAATGACGATTCCGGAAAGGTCATCACGCAGCGCAACAACGTCGTCCACCGTGGCGCATCTCATCGTGAGGAGATCGCGCAACTCAGCCGGCGACAGGTCGATGTCGACGAAATCACTCAGCCATTTCAGCGACGCGTTCATTCAGCGAGCTGGCTGAGGAAGCGCATGTCAGAATCGTAAAGGAGCCTTATGTCGGGAATCGCGTAGCGCAGCATCGCGATGCGCGCCGGTCCCATGCCGAACGCCCAGCCGGTGTATTTCTCCGAATCGACACCGGCGGCGTGAAGCACTTCTGGATGCACCATTCCTGAGCCAAGGATCTCCATCCAGCCCGTGTTCTTGCAGCCGGCGCAGCCGGAGCCTCGGCACATGCGGCATTCGACATCCATTTCGGCCGAAGGTTCGGTGAACGGGAAATAGCTCGGGCGGAAGCGGGTGCGCGTGTCGCCGAAGAACTCGTTGGCGAAACGGGTGAGCGTGGCCTTGAGGTCGACGAAGCTGATTCCTTCGTCGACCGAGAGGCCTTCGATCTGGGCGAACATCGGCGCGTGCGATGCGTCGAAGAAATCGCGACGATAGACGTTGCCGGGAGCGAGGATACGAATCGGCGGCGCGTGCTGCTGGAGTGTCCTGATCTGCACCGGAGACGTGTGTGTCCTGAGAAGCACGTCGTCGGTGAGGTAGAGCGTATCGTGCATGTCCATCGCCGGGTGGTCGGCGGGGAAATTCAGCGCTCCGAAGTTGTACCACTCTGTTTCGGCTTCGGGGCCGAGAGCGACAGTGAAGCCGATTTCGCGAAAGATCTGCTCGATTTCCTCGATCACGATTGTCACCGGATGCCTGCCGCCCTTCCAGCGGCGTCTTGCCGGCATTGTCAGGTCGCGGTCGTCACTCCGCGAGCTCGTGGTCGTGATGGCGAGGGCCTTTGCCGACAGGGCCGCTTCTATCGCTTCCTTGGCGCGGTTGACTGTTGCGCCGGCGGTCTTTCTGGCATCCG
>JBBQZF010000075.1:0-11570 GCA_038208015.1 Gemmatimonadales bacterium | reverse complement strand
GGCACATCCCGATGTACTCCTCTCCGTCACGCGACAGACGTCGAAGCGCCGGACGAATCGCTCCGCCGCATAGGTCGCGCTCGCGCAGATCTCCGATGTCGCTCTAACTACATAATAGACGGCGAGAATATACCGCAGAGGGTAGACAAAGCGACTTTGAGCCGCAGGATTTCGGGGGTCGCTTCAGTTGTCTCAACTTGGAACTCGTTCTGCCCCAGACACTTACGGAAAGGCAAATCCCGCCGTTCGTACAGGATGCTGCGAGAAGTTTGCAGCATAATGTTCGCGGTCTGTCAGGATGACTGTAGCGAGTCCGCACAGCCCCACACCCCAACTTCAGAGCCGATCCGCCGGACTTGTTACACCCAGTCCGCCCTTATTCAGAACGTGGGTATAGATCATCGTCGTTCTCACATCGGAATGTCCCAGCAGTTCCTGAATCGTCCTGATGTCAGACCCGCTCTCCAGCAAGTGAGTCGCAAATGAATGCCTCAGCGTGTGACACGTCGCACGCTTGTTGATCCCGCTCGCTCTGACCGCCCTGGCAAACTCCCGCTGGAGAACCGTCTCGTGCAAATGATGCCTTCGTCTCGCCCCGGTCTCCCTCTCGACATAGGTGCGGGATGCCGGGAATACGTACTGCCAGCGCCAATCCCTCTCGGCCGATGGAATCTTCCTGGCAAGAGCGTCCGGCAACGCTGATCCGAGCAGCCCGGCCCGCAGGTCCTCATCGAAGGCGCGCTTCCGCCGCTCCAGGTGAATCTTCAACGCCGGCACCGCGAGCCTCGGTAAAGGCACCCGGCGATCCTTGTCTCCCTTGCCCGACCTGATGACAATCTGAGCACGGTCGAAATCCACGTCCTTTACCCGCACGCACAGGCATTCTGATAACCGCAGACCACTGCCGTACATGAGCGTCGCGCAAAGTCGCGGGATCCCTCGCATCTGCTCGAGTATCGCCCTTACCTCACGTACCGAGAGCACCACGGGCAACCGCTGTCCTCGACGCGCATGCACGATGTCACCCGCGACAACCATCGGCCTCATCAACACGTGACGGTACAGAAACAAGAGGGCGTGCAAAGCCTGATTCTGCGTGGATGCACTCACCTTCTGACCCACGGCAAGGTGTGTCAGAAATGCCGCTACTTCTGTCTCCCCCAGGCCAAGCGGATGCTTTCTCCCGTGGAACAGCACAAAACGGCGGATCCAGTCGATGTAGGCTATCTCGGTACGACGGCTATAGCGGCTCGACCGCAAACGTGCGCGAACACGCTCCAGGAGCCGGAGGCTCCGCTCGGGCTCCGCCTTGCGCCCCAGATGCTCCACAGGAATCGGCGGAAGGTGCACGTCAGACATTCCGAACGCTCTCCCCCGAAAACAGAAAAGGCCGCGCCAAATTCGCGCAGCCCTGACCCAATCAGTGCGAAATCCTATCCCCGCACCAGCGCCTTGTACTTGATCCTGTGCGGCTGATCAGCATCCGCCCCCTTTCGCTTCTTCAGATCCTCGATGTAAGCCTGGTAATTCCCCTCAAACCAGACCGTCTCCGAATCCCCCTCGAACGCCAGTATGTGCGTCGCAATACGATCCAAGAACCATCGGTCGTGAGAGATCACAACTGCGCATCCCGAGAAATCCAGCAGGGCATCCTCCAAGGCACGCAACGTGTCTACGTCGAGATCATTCGTCGGCTCATCGAGCAGCAACAGATTCCCACCCTTCTTCAACAGCTTCGCCAGATGCAGCCGGTTCCGCTCACCGCCTGAAAGCTTCGACACGAGCTTCTGCTGGTCAGCACCCTTGAAGTTGAAGCTCGAGAGATACCCGCGCGCATTTATCTCGCGCTTCCCGACCTGGATCATGTCCTGCCCGCCGCTCACCTCGTCATAAACTGTCCGCGCACCATCGAGCTCCCGGCCCTGATCCACATACGCGAGCTGGACTGTCTCCCCAACCTTCAGCGTCCCGGCATCAGGCTTCTCCTCGCCGACGATCATCCTGAACAGCGTCGTCTTGCCGGCACCGTTAGGCCCGATCACTCCAACGATCCCGCCACGCGGCAACGCAAACGACAACGAATCGAACAAAACCTTGTCGCCATATGCCTTGGCCAACCCCGACGCGATCACGACATCATTGCCAAGCCTCGGCGCAGGAGGAATGACGATCTCATTCTGCGCGATCTTCTCATCATTCTTCTCGCTCACCAGCTCCTCATACTGCTGAAGCCGCGCCTTCGACTTCGCCTGGCGAGCCCGCGGCGCCATCCTCACCCACTCGAGCTCATGCTCCAGGGTCCGCTGCCGCGCCGACTGCTGCTTCTCCTCAGTGGCAAGCCGGTTCTTCTTCTGCTCGAGCCACGATGTGTAATTCCCCTCGTACGGAATCCCCGCCCCACGGTCGAGCTCGAGAATCCACTTCGCCACGTTGTCGAGGAAGTACCTGTCGTGCGTAACCGCGACAACAGTCCCCGGAAACTCGGCAAGATACCGCTCGAGCCACGCGACAGACTCGGCATCGAGATGGTTCGTCGGCTCGTCGAGCAGCAGCATGTCAGGCTCCGCGAGCAGAGTCCTGCACAACGCGACACGCCTCTGCTCGCCACCGGAAAGCGTCGCCACTTCGGCATCCGGTGGCGGGAGACGCAACGCATCCATCGCTATCTCGATCTTCCGGTCAAGCTCCCACAAGTTGTGAGCATCTATCTGCTCCTGCACCCGCCCCTGCTTCGCCAGCAGCTTCTCCATCTCGTCATCACCCATCGGCTCGGCGAACTTCATCGAGATTTCCTCGAACTGCTTCAGGAGCGCGCGCTGTTCCGAGACAGCATCCTCGACGTTGCCGAGGACATTCTTGGAATGGTCGAGCTCGGGGACCTGGGAGAGAAACCCGATCTTGGTCCCCTCATGCGCCCACGCCTCGCCCTGAAAATCCTGGTCGACCCCGGCCATGATCTTGAGGAGCGTCGACTTCCCCGCCCCGTTCCCGCCGAGGACGCCGATCTTCGCGCCAGGATAGAATGAAAGCCAGATTCCTCGCAAGATCTCCCGCGACGGCGGGACGACCTTGCGAAGATCCTTCATTACATAGATGAACTGTGGAGCCACTTGCCAACCTCGTGAGCTTGTTTACGCTGGAAGATTCTTCGTCCCGAAAAATAGCGCATGCCCGCTCGAAGTTCGGGATTCATCGATAGCTTTCAACCTTCCAGTGTCGGGGAGCCACAAGATTCGCCCCACAGACAAATTCACGCCGTCCGAGCGTCGTCTGATCGAGCGGTTGAGAACACCAGAGGGGGTGCAGCGATGGCTCAACTCCCTTCCGTACAACACCGAGAAGGGCGGTGACACGATGCGGGGGTTTCGCGGCGTTGCCCGAACCGGCACCGCCCATTGCCTGGAGGCAGTTCTCTTCACCGCAACGGTCCTCGAGCAGCATGGATACCCTCCGCTCATGCTCGGCTTCGAGTCGATCGACCTGCTCGACCATGTGATCTTCCTTTATCGCGGGCCGAACGGATGGGGATCAGTCGCACGCTCACGCGATCCCGGTCTGCATGGAAGGAAGCCGGTCTTCCGGACCCCGCGCGCGCTCGCGCTCAGCTACACCGAGGGCTACATCGACTACACAGGTCGCATCAAGGGATACGCCGTGGTCGACCTCCGCGAGCTCGACCCATACGACTGGCGGCTTGGCCAGGGAAATCTGTGGAAGGTCGAGCGGCTGCTCCGCGAATGGCCGCATGTGCCGATTGTCTCATCCGACCGGCGGATAGATGCCCTGCGGCGAAAGTACACGGCATTCCGCGAGCAACACGACTACAAGCCCTGGAAGCACTACAAGGGACGCGAACGCTGGACTCCCCTGCCCCCCGAGTTCAGGCGCCGCGGATGAGCTGGTCGCGGGCGGCTACTCAGGCTCCCTCAGAAACGCTTCGTATAACGGATTGCCCCGGAGCGTGCGAAGCTTCGGCTCGCGCGAGAGACCAGCGCGCGTCCACGGGAATTCGGTGACCATCCTCCGCGCCTCGCGCACCGCTTCCTCATACTGGCCGAGCGCCCCGAGAATCCCTGCGACGACACGCGGGTTGAGGCGCGGCGTGCCGTCGTCCCGGACCTGGTTTTTCGCACGCGCTGCCGCCCTGCTACGATCCAGCTCCCTTTGCGCTTCAGGCAGGCGCCCTGTCTGGGCATAGGCGTTGGCAAAATAGAGTCTCAAATCCGCCTCGATTAATCCGGAGAGATTTCGATTTTCGAGAAGGCCGATTATCGAATCGAGATAGACCTTCGCCCTGGGCAGGTTTCCCGCCCGGAGATAGAAATCAGCCTTGTTGTCGTGATATGTCGAGACGCTGTCATACAGTGTCTCGATTCGCAGCTGCTGCGGAGTCATGCGAATGAACCGCGAGCCCAGCTCATCTCCGGCGTACACCATGAAGACAAGCAGCAGGTTGCTCGGCGAAGGGATGTACTTGAGGGCATCCTCGATGGCCTTTCGCATTGCGGCAGTGTCGCCGCGGCCCCTCGCGATCGAAGCGAGCTCGCTCCATCCGCGCTCGTCAGTGGGGTCGATGGCTATCGCATCGCGCGTATGTTTCTCCCAGGCAACCCAGTCCTTCCGTTGAGATGCCAGGCCTCCGGCAGCCGCATGCATGCGAGACTCACGGGGGTTCATGCGGATGGCCCGCATTATAACGGCCCGCGCGCTGTCAGCCATTCGCGGATCCTCGTCGATCATGTCGAATGCATATGCGATGAGCAGGTCGGGATCGATGATACCAGCGTTCACCGCATCCTTCACGATCTTCCTGCCGCGCTTCGGGTCTCCCTGGAGAAAGGCAACACCCGAGCGGACCCCCACCACAACCGGATCATCAGGGTCGAGCTCCTCAGCCCTGCGTGCTGCCTCTATCGCCAGCCTGAGCGATGCCGTGTCTCCCGCAACCTCCGTCGCGCGAGTGAATCTTCCTGTGGCAAGCATCGCCCAGCCCTGCGCGAACTTCTCATCGAGCGAAATCGCCCGATGGAAATCGGCAATTGCCTGGTCCAGATCGCGAACCGAAGTCGATGTCCTGAACACTCTCTCGAAAGTCGCCTTCCCCCTCAGGAACGCATCGTATGCCTGCGCGTTCTCGGTCGGCCGCTGCTCCAGATCCCGCTTCTCTTCCGTGCCTAGCGCGAGCCTGAGCGCGCTGGCGACGCTCGTCGCTATCTCGATCTGGGCGGTGAATGGATCAGCAGATGAGACGACCAGCGGCTCACCAGCCCATCGTGTCGTGGCATCACGGGTGTTGACGAGCGTCGGCATCACCTGCGCGCGCCAGCCCGTCCCGTTTCTCGCCCACCTGACCACTCCGCCTACGACATACTCCACCCCAAGCTCATTTCCAATCTGCTTCACCGGCTTCGTCGTCTTCCTGTACGCTTCCGTGCTGCGCCGGTCTATCACACTTATCCCCGAAACCGCGGCGAGCTTGCCGTTTATGGCATCAGTCAGCCCATCCACGAAATAGTCCTGCTCGGCAGGTCCCTGATTCTCGAATGGCAGTACAGCGAGCATTATCGGCGACTCGGCACGGGCATCCCTGCTCCTCCACATCCCGAAACCTGCGGCAAGCACGAGAAGCGCTGCTGCGATGAGGGCAGGAGTCCGCCAGCGTGGCTGCGTGCTCTGTTGAGATGCAACCGGCCCGCTCGTTGAAGTCCCGCCGAGCTGCTGGAGGATCTCGTCGGCTGACTGTGGCCGGGCGTCGGGTTCTTTCTCGAGCGCGCGCATTACGATGTCGGCGGCAGCGCGCGGTACGGAGGGTGCCACCTTGCTCAGAGGCTGCGGATCCTCCGACAGGTGCGCCCTGAGGTATTGCTGGGGACTCGTCTTTCCGTCAAAAGGATGCTTCCCGGCAAGAAGCTCGTAGGCGACGACACCCCACGCATAGATATCGGCGCGGTGATCTATATCCGGATCTGCCGCAGCCTGCTCGGGCGACATGTAGGCGGGAGTTCCGATCGATGTCCCCACGAGCGTGAGCGTTCCGCCTGGAGCTTCAGTTCTCGAGGCAGACAGCGCCTTTGCGATGCCGAAGTCAACGACAACCGCGCTTCCACTCGAGAGAAGGATGTTCTCCGGTTTAATGTCGCGGTGGACAACTCCTTCCTGGTGCGCGTAGCGCAGCGCCCGTGCGACATCACGGAGGATCTCTATTCCATCTTCGGCACTGAGTCCCTTCTGCATTGCTGCACGCAGGGACTCGCCCCTCACGAACGGCATCGTATAGTAGGGGAGGCCTTCACTGACGCCGGCGCTCAGGACAGGCAGCACGTGCGGATGCTGCAACGCCGCCGCAAGCTTTATCTCCCTGGTAAACCTCTCGGCGGACATCTCCGCGGCGAGCTCGCGCGGCAGGACCTTTATGACGATGTCCCGGCCGAGGGATTCATCGCGGGCGACGAACACGCGGCTCATCCCGCCACCACCGAGCTCGCGCTGGATGGTGTAGGCGGTCCCGAGCGATGCCTGGAGTTGGTCCCGGAGGGTGGGTTGGGTCATGCCTGGGTCAAAGGTGGCTCGCCCCCAATATATGGAATGGGCCGCCCAACCGATTACTTTCCCAACGTTGGACGAACTTCCGCCCCTGAATGGAAATGAAAATCGAAGACGTCATCTCCTCGCTCCGCGACCGCATCCGTCCGCCCCGTGACGGCAAGCTTCGCAACGTGGTTAAAGTTGCCGCCGGCACCGCCGCGGCGGTCTGGGTAGTGCTTCAGCTCAGGCGGGAGCTCTACGGCCCCGGCGGCTCCCGCCTGTCACGCTACGACGCGAGCGTGGATGAAGCCTGGGACAAAAGAGTACGCAGAGCAGATAACGAGAGTGCACAGAGCAAATAGGAAGAGGGAAGGAGGGACGTAAGAGTACAAACAGGCGGCTTTACGACCACCGGACGTCCCACTCACAGAACGCGTCGCCTTCCACCGCGCACCTCACATGGCGGACGCGGGCGGCCTTGCCCCCTGAGATCGAGAGAGCCCGCTCCAATCCTCCTGTCTGACGCCGGCAGAAGAGCTGGTCGCGGTCGTCAGTGCTCATACCAGACAGGCGCAGGATCGCGCGGTTAGTCGCCTGCTCGACAACGGCCATGTCGCCGCCATGATAATAAAGATTGAACAACGACACCTGCTGTGTAAGGAACTCGCTCGGTGTCGTTTTCCTGAGGATCCCGCCGTACGACTGCACGCCGCGAAGCTGAATCGAGAAAGCTCCCGCGCGTTCCGCCCAGTCGGGGTCGGTCGATCCGATTTCCGCATCCACCGCACGCCAGAGCTTCGACGGCAGGGACATCGGCACTTCCTCGGTCGCGGCCAACGACGAGATTGTGGCTCGCTCATCCTTCGACAGGCGGTCGAGAACCTTCCTGACCATTGCCGGTGACTTCTCCGAAGACAGGAACTCGAGCGTCGCCATGATCGTCGAGCCGCGCGCGGCTGGAGTGGTTGCTGCTTTCGCCCGCTTGGCCGCTGTTCTTACCATGTCAGTCTCACTCGTTGATTGTCTGCATCGCCAGAAGCGCGCGCCTGTCGGGTTTTCCTGATCCAAGCCGCGGAATGTCGGTCATCATGACGACTGACTTCGGCACCTTGTAGCGGCCGAGCCGGGAGCGCGCGTGCTCGAGTACCTGCTGGTCCGTGAGCGCTGACTCGCCGCTTGCAACAACATATGCGCGCCCGACCTCCCCCCAGAGCGGATCTGCAACGCCCACCACCACCACTTCCGCAATTCCGGGACAGTCGGCGAGCGCTGCCTCAACCTCCCCTGGAAATACATTCTCGCCGCCGGAGATGAACATTTCCTTCCTTCGACCGCATATCCAGTAAGCGCCGGAAGCATCCTGTCGCGCGAGGTCTCCCGTTCGCAGCCAACCATCCTCCATCATGACCTCGGCGGTTTTCTCCGGCGCGTTCAGGTACCCGCTGAACACCTGCGGACCTCGCAGCAGCAACTCGCCAGTCTCTCCCTCCCCGACGTCGGCCAGGGATTCATCGACGAGTCGCATTTCGAGAAACGGCACCGGCCTTCCCACGCTCCCGGGCGTTGCAAGCGAATCGTCCGTGGACATCGCAAAGCAGTTAGGTCCACACTCGGTGAGACCATATCCGAGCCGCAGCGCGTATCCTCCATTGCGTATGCGATCGGCCAGTGGCAGGGGACACGGCGCTCCACCCGATATCAGCCATCGCAGGGAGGGAATCTTCATGCCGAATTGCGGCGACTCGGCGAGCATCATCAGCTGAGTCGGCACGCACAGCGCCACGGTGCACTTCTCCTCCGCAAGTGTGCCGAGGAACGTCGCCGCGTCGTACTGGTCAACGAGCACGACACATCCGCCGCGCAGCCACAGCGGAGTCGCGAACACATTCCACCCGCCAACATGAAAGAAGGGAGTTGTTATCGGTGCAATGTCATCGGCACCAAGCTCCCACGCGGTGGTTGTTGCAATAGCGTTGAACAGAAGCTGCCGGTGCGAGAGGACCGCACCTTTCGGCTTCCCTGTACTCCCTGACGTGTAAATGACCATCGCCGGATCTTCGCCATCGATCCGCAGATCGGGCGACCGATCCTTTGACGCTGTGTCCGGCAGTACCGGTGCAACATCATCAACGTCAACCCACCGATGTTCATCCGCGCTATCCGCGTTATCCGCATTATCCGCGTCAACTATCTGGTACTGCCCTTCCCCTATGATGATGCGGGGCGCAGCGTCGGCGATGATGCCCTGAAGCTCAGGCCCCGAGAGTCTCCAGTTGAGCGGAACGAACAAGACCTTCAGCCGGAGGCATGCAAGGAAAACCGCAACACTCTCCACGCGGTTCGACATCAGTACCGCTACGCGATCGCCGGCTTCAACTCCCAACTGATCCCGCAGCACCGAAACCCATCTGTCCCCGAGTCTATCCAGATCGAGATAGGAGAGTCGCTCCCCGGTTTTCCTGTCGACGAGGGCCGTCCGGCCGGGTGAGAACCGGCTCCACCACCGGATCGGATCTCCATACCCCGGGGTCAATGGTGTCCGTGCTCCTTCTCAACGTGAAGGAAGAAGTCGACGAATGCCTTGCTCGCATCGGGACCCTTCTCGTCGGTGTACGTGCCCGCCGCCGATCCCCCTGACCATGCGTGCGCAAGCTCGTCGACGACCTTCACGTGTACGTGCCGCCCGCCGTTCGAATGCTTCCACTGTCCGGCAAGCAGGTTTGCGTTCTCCACGTTGACTGACTGATCGAGCCGCCCCTGGAATATCTGGACGGGCATCGGCTTATGCCGCTCAGCCATCGCGGTCACTACCAGTTCACCTAACGCTGCTGTGTCCGCCTTCGGGGTTCGCATCGCGACAATCGCGTCACTCATCTGCCTAACGAGGCCATACGCAATCCCCGAGTGAATTCCCAGGGCGGCAAACAACTCGGGATATGCTGCCCCCATGATCGCCGTCATCGCACCACCCGCCGAAATCCCTGCGATGTAAACTTTCGCCGGATCGATCTTCTGATCGCTAGCGACCTTCCTGATCATCGCCGCAAGTATTGCCGGCTCACCCTGTCCCCTCTTCTGATTGGCCGCGGCGAACCAGTTCCAGCATTTGAGAGGATTGGCGGTCGCCGGCTGCTCAGGATACAGAACAACGAATCCCTGCGCGCCGGCGACTTCATTCATGCGCGTTCCCCGGGCCAGATCGTCCGGGTCCTGTGTACATCCATGAAGCATCACAAGGAGACGACGCTCCCCGGAAGAAGCGGCAGGCACATAGAGCTTGTACCTGCGACTTCCTTCAGGGCCGTCGTATTCACCCCAGGTGAAGCTCTCAGCGCTCCCCGCCGGGCCCATATGACTCATGATGAGCCCGGCAAGGATTAACTGAAACATCAACGCAGCGTCGGGTTGACGTTGAAGCGAACGCCGAGGAAGGCCATCATGCCGATCTCCGGCATGTTGATCATCTCATTGTGCTTGCGATCAAAGCCGCACTTTCTCTCTTCGCTCGCGATACGCTGGTTCGGCTGTGGGAATTCCGCCGACACGGGCTCGTACGTGACGTTTCGCGCGCTGCAGGTGTAGAGATTGCCCACCGACAGGTTCACGAGGGCGTTCTGCATCGTCGGAATCTTCACTGACACGTTCGCGTCGAGCGTCCCGAATGTCGGAATCACCCCCCTGTTCGTGCCGGAGCGGAAGTAGTATCCGTTCACGTTGCGCCAGGTCAGGCCGCCGCTTACCGGACCGAAGTCACGCGCGGTCGTTCCAACCGTCCACTTCGTCGTGGGCGAGTTGAGCGACACAGCCTCCAGGCTTCCGCCCGCCGGCACCGTCACTTCGTTGATCTTGACCGTCGAGGTGGTCGCCCGCAGCTCGATCCTGTCTGTGACAATTGCGCTGAGGCCGAGATCCACTCCCGACACCTTGGCATCGCCCAGGTTGTAGTACGTGAGAACGATCGGAGTAAGCGGGGTCGGCGCCTGGTTCACGATCTGGCCGCTTGCGTTCACCGGAATGGTGTTGCCGGGGTTCACCAGCGGCTTCGCAAACGTCGCGGCTGCCCCTGCGAACGGATTCCCGATGATCGTCAGCGGGCTCATGAAGTTCTCGTAATCGGAACGGAAGTACGTTCCGTCAACGTATAGCCGGTTGGCAAGCACGCCCTTGTAGCCGAACTCCCACGTCTTGTTCGTTTCCGGCTCCATCGCGGCAAACGTCGCCACGGTAGCGCCGGCGGCATTCGTCATGGCGAACCCGGTGGTGTTGCCGAAGATCGCGATGATCGACGTCCAGTCGGGAATGAAGAAGTTGGTCTGGAGAACCGTCGGCGACTTGTATGCGCGGTTGAAGGTGACGCGCAACGCCTGGTCCGCTATCGGCTTGAAGATCACGCCTGCCTTCGGGCTGAACTGGCGATCGTAGCTCTCCGGGTAGTCGAGCCTTCCCGCGAGCACGACGTCCAAATACTGATTTACCGGCGTTGTCGACTGCGCATAGATGCCCTTCTGGTCGTTCTTGATGTCCTCACCGGTTATGCGGTCCGTGAGCCACTGCCTGTCACTGCTCACCTGGTCGAGCCGATACTGGGCGCCGAAGACGAACGAGGTGTTGAGCAGCGGCTCTACCGTATAGTTGCCCTGCGCCTCCGCCGCGTACATCCGCCCATCACTCGGCCAATCCGAGAGCAAACGCAGCGAATCCGCGGTAAGCGATGCGTTCAACGGGTTGAGCTGGGCGCCGGCAAACCTGTTGAGCGCGAAAGACTCGCCGCTCTGCGACTGCGTGCGATACATGTTGAGGAACCAGCGCGGGCTCGTGAATTTCGCCTGGAGCACGTTGTATCCCCAGTCCTTCAGCTGGTTTCTGCCGACGTTCGTCTGCCCGACGCCGTTGGTCTTGCTCATTCCGCCGTTCACCTCGAGCCGGTTAGCTCCGGAGTAGTGAACAATTGCCGCGGTTCCGCGGCGAACTCCGGCGTCCCAGTCGATCGGAACCTTGAGGGCATCCTCGCGAACCGACCCTGTCGTTCCTGCCGGGACAATGCT
>JBBQZF010000074.1:0-11578 GCA_038208015.1 Gemmatimonadales bacterium | reverse complement strand
AGGAACGGAGCCTTTTCCCGGCACTCCTTCTCGAACTTGGCGGCGGTCTTGTCGGTCTTCTCGGCGAGGTCCCACTTGTTCACCACGATGATCAGCCCACGCCCGCTTTCCCAAGCCAGCGCGGCGATCTTCAGGTCCTGGTTGTGAAGGCCCTCCACGGCGTCGATCACCAGTATGCAGATCTCGGAGCGGTCGATTGCCCGCCGCGACCTTAGCGACGAGTAGAACTCGATACCGTCATCGACCCGCGACTGACGGCGGAGGCCCGCCGTGTCAACGAAGGTTATCTCGCGGTCGTGATACATCATTGGCGTGTCAATCGCATCGCGCGTCGTTCCGGCCTTATCCGAGACGACGAGCCGGTCTTCACCGAGAAGCCGGTTGACGATCGATGACTTTCCGACGTTGGGACGGCCGATCACCGCAACGCGAAGCGCGTCGCCCGCTTCTTCGTTCATCTCCGGGATTCGCTCGACTATCACGTCGAGAAGGTCTCCGGAATTCTTCCCGTTCTGCGCCGACACCGGCACGGGATCACCTGCGCCGAGGGAATAGAATTCGTAAAAGTCGGTGGAGGCCGGGTCGTCCACCTTGTTGGCAACGAGAACCCACGGCTTCTCCGATTCCCGCAGCAGGTCGACTACCCGCGAGTCGCTCGGATGAAGACCGGCCTTCGCGTCGACAACGAGCAGAAGAAGATCTGCTTCAGTTATCGCCTCCAGAACCTGTCGCCTGATCTCGAGATCCATTGGAAGGTGCGGATCGTCGGCCAGGCCTCCCGTGTCGACAAGCCAGAACTGCCGCCCGTTCCACTCGGCCCGCGAGAAATGCCTGTCGCGCGTGGTGCCTGCCTCGTCGCTCACGATTGCCGCGTGATCTCCGACGATCCGGTTGAAAAGCGCGGACTTGCCGACGTTCGGTCGTCCGATGAGGGCGATCACGGGTACGTTCATGCCGCCACCGCCAGGACTTCACCCGCGAGAACGTCGACGAAGTCGTAGGACGGATAGACCGGTACCGGGAGCGACTCACGGAGCTGGTCGAAAACGACGTCGTCGAGAAATATCCGGTCGTCGTTGAGCGTCTCGGCCGGAATCAGCGCGATGTCGAGGTCACCGCGATCGGCCAGAGCTCGCCTGATATCCGCGCCGACCAGCAGCCCGGCAGTGGTGATCGTCGGGCCAAAGAGCGAGTTCTCGACAGAAATGAGCTCGAACCGCGCCCCCGTTTTTCCGCTCAGCGCGGGAATCAGCTCGGCCATCAGGCCAGCCGTGGCGGTGCCGGTCACGACGCCTATCCGCATGCCGTCGAGCCGGGGAAGGTCGTCGAGTCCCTCGCTCACCCGCATGCGGAGCGAGGTGATAGCGCCGATGCCGTTCTCGATCTGGGCGAAATCCCCATAATGGTCAGGGCCGGGCAGGTCGCGACCCCCGAGCAGGTAAAGCTCGTCAGAGCCGAAGACCCATGTCTCGTCACGTTCCCGTCTCGCGCGCGCGCTCCACCTTTCAACATGATCGAGGAGCGCGGACGCGCGTTCGCGGCTCAGCGGCTCACCTGTGTAAAGATGGGAGAACTGGGTTATGCCGACCGGCACGACAGCGGCGGAAAGCACCGCATCGCCCATGTTCCACAGATCGGAGAGGGATTCCTCGAGCACGTCGCCGTCGTTCAGGCCCGGGACTACCACCATCTGCGAATGGAACTGGATGCCGCCTTCTGCGAGCCGGGAGAGCTGTTCCACGATGTTCGGTACCCTGGGATTGTTTAGGAGGACTTTTCTTGCTTCCCAGTTCGTCGCGTGAACGGAGACATAAAGTGGCGACAGCCGGTACTCGAGAATTCGGGCGATATCGCGCTCCTTCACATTCGACAGCGTCGCGAAGTTGCCGTATGTGAACGAGAGACGATAATCATCGTCGCGGATATAGAGGTTTTTTCGGAGTCCCTGGGGCAGGCCTTCGATGAAGCAGAACTCGCACCGGTTCGCGCACCGCCTGACAGTCGGCGGCTCGAGGGCAAGACCGATCGGTTCGGCTTCGAGCCGCTCGATCTCGTACACAACGTCCTCACCATCCGGTTGTCGCGTCTCGACGACGAGCTCATCGTCGGCAGACAGAAACTCCCAGTCGAGGAAGTCCTGAACCGACCGTCCGTTGACCGAGATTATCTGGGTTCCGGGAACCATTCCGATCTCGTCTGCAATGCTGCCAGGGACGATTCGCGCGACTTTTACCATAGCTAATGTAATTTAGAGCTATAGCTCCCGAAAACAAAGTATTATCGAAGCTTACGCCTCACACGGGAGAGTTGGCCGCGAGTGTTGCAAGCAGCTTTTTTGCCTGCTCGGCGTTGAAGCCCGGAACATTTGCTATCGCCTCCTCGCCGGCGTCCCTGACGCCCTGGACACTCCCGAACTCCTGGATCAGCCGCCGACGCTTCACGGGACCGATTCCCGGCACCTTGAGGAGCTCTGATGTGACAGTGCGCATCGTCCGCCGCTTGCGGTTATAGGTGATGGCAAAGCGGTGTGCCTCGTCACGGAGCAGCTGAAGCGTCTTCAGCGCAGGTGAGCGGCGCGACATCCTGACCGGCTCGGCCCGCCCCCACATGAAGACTTCCTCGTCCCGCTTGGCCAGGCTGATGAGCGGGCGGTCACCGATGCCGAGCTCTTCAAGAGCCTGATGCGCCGCAGAGAGCTGGCCTCTTCCACCGTCTATCACGATCAGGTCGGGCAGCGGCTTCCCATCCCCCATCCGGCGCTGAAAGTACCGTGTCACGACTTCGCGCATTGATGCGAAATCGTCAGTCCCCTCGACGCTCTTCACCTTGAACTTGCGATACTCGGCGCGCTTCGGCCGTCCGTGCTCGAACCAGACGCACGCGCCGACAGTGTCTGTTCCCTGCGTAGTAGAGATGTCGAAGCACGCCATCGTTCGCGGAAGCTTCTGGAGTCCGAGCTCACGGCCGAGCTCGTAAACAGGGTCCCCTGCCCTCGTGCCGGCGCTGAGCGACTCGAGGCGAAGTTCCTCGAGAAGGTGACGGGCGTTTTGCTGGGCGAGCTCCACCAGCTCGCGACGCGGTCCGCGCTGCGGCACATTGACACGCGTCCCGTCGAGTGACTGCTCCAGTAGCTCCCGGTCTTCGAAGTCGAATGGCACCAGGAGGTCGCGCGCCCGCTCACGCATCGGTACATAGGTGCCCGCGAGAAAAACCGAAAGGATTGCGGGGTCGTCCTCGCCGTTGATGTTCTCGATGAACCGGTGCTCCCTGGAGAGCAGCTTCCCTCCCCTTACGCGGAGAATCGCCACGCACGCCTCGTCATCGTCGCGCGCGTACCCGACGACGTCCCTGTCGCCGCCTTCGACTTCGAGCACGACTGTCGGCTCCTCCATCCGCCCGACATGCTGGAGCGCGTCCCGCAGCTCGGCCGCTCTCTCGAAGTCGAGGGATTCAGCCGCGAGGTCCATGCGCTCGCGGATGTGCTTCATCACCTCGCGCGGCTTTCCGTCGAGGAAAAGAACTACCTCGTCTATCATCGAGCGGTAGTCCTGCTGGCTCTGGGCAAGTATGCAGGGGGCCTTGCAGCGCTTTATCGCGTAATCGAGACAGGGTCTTTCCGGCATCTCCCGCGGCATGTCGTAGTTGCACGATCGAACCGTGAAGATGCGTTTTACGACATTCAGCGCGCGCCTCATCGCACCGACATCGGTGTACGGTCCGAAGTATCGCGCGCCGTCGTTCTGGAGCTGGCGGGTCACGTACACCCGGGGGAATGCTTCCTGGACCGTGACCTTGATGTACGGATATGACTTGTCGTCACGCAGGGCGACGTTGAAACGCGGCCGGTACTCCTTGATGAGATTCGCCTCGAGTATCAGCGCGTGCGCCTCCGACGGCACGACGATTGTCTCGAGGTCAGTGATCTGGTTGACGAGATGGCGGGTGCGCGGGCTCTCGTAATGGTCCTGCCCGAAGTAGCTCCTGACGCGCGAGCGCAGCCGCTTGGCCTTACCAACGTATAGAATCCTGCCGTCACTACCCTTCCAGAGATATACTCCCGGCCCATCGGGCAGGTGTGGAAGCTTCGATGCCACGCCGTCGGGAATGTTACGCATTCTTCCTAATAATAGGTTCATCGCGGAATTCAGGGGGAAGCTGTACGATCAGGAAGGGCGACGTGCTGTCTGCTGTCGGTCACCTGCTGAAGCTGCCTGCTGCCTGCTGCCTGAAGCCTGCTGCCTGCAGCCTGCAAGTCGGGAAGAGCGCGAAAGGCACTTCCGGCGTGGAAACTGGGCGTCAGCATTGATTCTCTGCTTCCGGCTGCGCCATGCAGGCAGTCGTCAGTGGTCCGCAGTCCGCGTCCGCAGTACGTCCGCAGTCCGTAGTCAGTTACCCCATTACCTCCGCCTGATAATGCGCGTCATCCCCACCGCCTCCTTCACCCCCATCCCGGCTGTGATCGCCAGGTAGACGCCACCGAAAACCGCGAGCACGACAAGTCCCGTCAACAACGTTGGCCCGCCGGCCAGGAGAAGCTTGACGCCCCACGCTGCGGCCGCGGCGACGGCGCCGGCCGCCCACAGCCGAAGCGTATACGCCCTCGCGATAGACGTGCGCCCGATCCGCTCGGCCAGCGCGCGCCGCAGCAGGAAGAACTCGATCCACGCCGCGATGCCTGAGGCGGCGGTCAATCCCGCAACTCCAATCCGGGGATCGATTCCCAGGGCCCCGGGTAGGTAAAGTGCGAAAAACGCTCCGAGCGCCAGGTTGATCGTCACCCGGGCAATGGCGAAGCGGAGCGGCGTGCGCGTGTCGCGCAGCGCGTAAAAAGTCGATGAGTAGAGCCGTCCCCATGTCGCCGCGAGCAACCCGATCGTCGAGCCGGCGAGAACCTGCCACACCCAGACCGTATCTTCTCGCGTGAACCTTCCTGACTGAAACAGGATCCCCGCGATGACGTCGCCGAGGGCGAGGAAAGCGATCGCGGACGGCACGATGAAATACGCGATCCGCTCGAGGCCGGCGTCGAGTCGCCCGCGCAGGTACGCGGCGATCTCATCCGCGGTTCCCAGAGCACTCGACATGAGCGGCAGCTCAGCAGCAGACACGGCCATGCCGAACAGGCTGACCGGGAGAGTGTAAAGGACCTGCGCGTATGAAACGACAGCGACAGCTCCGGTGGGAAGCCAGCTGGCTATGAATGAGTCGATGAAGGCGCTTATCTGGATGACTCCGCGACCGACGAAAACCGGAACGAAGCTGCGGAACACGCCTCGCGAATGAACCGATCCGAAATCGAGATTCGGCCGCATCCCCTTCGCGAGCCGGAGAACCAGCGGGAGCTGCACCACGAATTGCAGTGCACTTCCAGCCACTGACGCCCAGGCCAGAATCACCGCGAGGCGGGATTGCGATGTGCCGGAGCCAAACCCGACGAGTGCGACGATCATCGCCAGGTTCCACGCGACAGGCGCCGCGTAACTCATGAAGAAACGGCGATGGCTGTTCAGTATTCCGAGACACCATGCCGAGAAAACGAGAAGCGCAGCCCCGGGGAAAAGAATCTGTACGAGCTGAATCGTCAGCTCGCGCTTCTCGCCGGTGAATCCCGGGGCGATGAGGCCAACGAGGAGAGGCGCCATCACCACGCCGAGCAGGACCAGGAAGGATGCAACTAGTGCGAGGGCGCTTATCACGGCACCAGCAAGCCGGTTTGCATCCTCCTCCTGCTGGCGTGCGAGGAGCCCGCTGTATCCCGGTATGAAAGAGGCGGACAGCACTCCCTCACCGAACAGGTTCTGCAGCATGTTCGGGATGCGGAACGCCGCGTTGAATGCGTCAGCTGCCAGGGAGGTACTGAAGTAGTGCGCGAATATCTTCTGGCGGATGAGCCCCGCCACGCGACTGAGCAGAATCCCGGCCCCGACGAGGAACGCTGCGCCCGGCGAGCGACCGGGCGTCATGCGATCCGGGCTATGTACGCGCGGATTTCAGTCAGCAGTTGCTCGACGAGTTCGTCACTGTAGCGCGCGAGGAGCGGAACGAAGTTGAGGCTGCGCTCCTGGGGGGATCCGAATGGAAACAGAACGCCGCGGGCGATGGCTGCGTCGCGAAGCGCATCGGTGCCGCGACTCTTTATCCCTGCGGCTATCCGTCGCTCGAGCCGCTCCAACCGATGCAGCACGTTTCTCTCGAGGCCTTCGAGGACGCCGTTCGGAATCAGGCCTTCGCCGCCGGCGCTTCCCAGGTCGGCGATCGACTTGTCCACGGACGACCTGAGCTTCTCGAGGGCTTCCCTTACGCCCGGAGGAATCGATTCCCTGGCAAGCCGCGTCTCGACAGCATGTGGATCACTGAAATCCTCCACCTTCAAGCCGTGCCGGTCGAGGATCCGACGGATCCTTGGCTCGACTACGAAGCCTGACCAGCGCGGCACGACAAGCGGTGCCGCGACTTCCAGTACCTCGGCTACTGCCGTCACCTGCGCGAAGTACGCCACTTCCGCCGGGCCGCCCACGTAAGCAACTGTAGGGAGTATCGAGCGCTCGACAATCGGGCGCAGTAGAACGTTCGGTCCGAGAGTGCCCGGAGCCGAGCTCGTTGCGGCAGAGATCGCGTCGCGGGTCATGATGCGCTCCCGCTTTCCGTTGGATTCCGCGAACGCCAGGCTCCGCCCAGCGACGAGCTTGACCTGCGCGGCGTGCCCCGCTGCCTTCAGCGTGCGGGATCGCTCAGCCAGCATGGCTTCGATCTCTCCGGCACGCTCGAGGGACTTCACGAGCAGCGGATGCGCCGCGGTCCGGACGGCGGGATGTGCCGCATCGAGCACAGAGACGCCAAGTGGCTCGAGGATCGAGCGGAGAAGCTGAACGTAAGCGCCGCCAACTGTCGCATCGCCGGAATAGGCGCTACGGACCAGGTCGATGACCATCGCTGACGACGCTGAGCCCGCTGCCGCCTCGAGGCGGCGGATCTGTTCGGTGACGTCGCCGAGCGGAACCTGCGCCAGCGCGACTCCCGTCCCCCGCGGCTCACGCATCGTGATCCGCTCGGCGCCATCCTGGGTCGCTACTACAGTACTCGACGCTTCGGCAAAATCCGAATCGTCGGTGGCGGCCCAGAAGACCGGCGCTACAGGCATCCCGATGCTCTTCTCGAGCGTGTCGGCGAGCGCCAGTGCAGAGAGCGCCTTCCACCACGTATAGAGCGGCCCTCCGAAAAGACCCGGCTGCTGCCCGGTAGTGACGACGACGCCTGACTCCGCAGCGGCCTCGAGCCGCGCAACGGCTGCGCCGCCTGTGCCGAATGCCGGACGCATCGCGGAAAGCCAGTCGTTATCGATAAGCGAGCCACGCATGAGTTCTGCACGCTCCTTCCACTGATCCGGGGTCGCCGGCTTTTGCACAAACCATTGGTCTGCCCCGCTGCCATCGGCGAGCTGCGCCAGCGGGGAGCGAGCGAGCGGCATGCTCAGGACCTGCGCGCTCACAGCCGCGTCCCAAACAGGATCACGCGAGGCGAATCGTCGGTGAGAGGACTCGCGTCGTAGTTGCCGAACACCGACGTGACCTCGAATCCCGACTGCTCGAGCATGCGGCTGAGTTCCGCTTTCTCGAACAGCCTCACGCGCTCCGTGTATTCCCTGCTCTCACCGCGGATGCAGATCCGCTTGATGACGTACCGTCCGTCATCGGATATCTCGCGCCGCTGCTCGACGATCTTTCCCCCTATCTCAGTCTCGTCATATGGCACCAGCGTATCGAGAAGGTGCTCGGTGTTAAGGAAGTCGAGAACGAACGTGCCGCCGGGCGTTGTCACCCGGGCGACTTCCTCGATCACCTCGTGGTGGCTCTCGTCATCAGCGAAGTACCCGAAGCTCGTGAAGAGATTCACCACCAGCTGGAACGCGCCTTCACGGAACGGGAGGACACGCATGTCGCCACGCACGAACTCCGCCTCAGGCGCTTCGCGACGGGCGAGCCTCAGGAGCACCGCCGAGAGGTCGAGCCCGACAGTGTTCCATCGGGTCGACAACACTCGCGCGTGCCTTCCGCCACCGCATGCGAGATCCAGCACCCGCGGCATGGACGGACTGTCGACGAGCCGCTCGATCAGCTCGACCGCGTGCTCCGCCTCGGCAGCATCGCGATGAGGGTAGAGCGTGACATAATCCTCACCGAACCACGACTCGAACCATTCAGACACGGTTGTATGTCATTTGTGGTAGGGCTCACCGCGCACTATCGACCCCGCCCGGTACAGCTGCTCGGCGAGGACGAGCCGCGCGACCTCGTGCGGAAGAGTCCACGCGGCAAGGGACAGGCGCATCGATTCGCGACCCAGAATCTGTTCGGAGAGCCCGAAAGCGCCCCCGATGAGGATCGATGTGTCGCGCTCGCTTTCCCGCTCTCCCTGGAGCCAGGCGGCGAACTCCTCGGAGGAAAACGACTTTCCGCCGGCGTCGCATGCGACGATGCGGCCCTTGCCCGACCGCTCGAGCAGTCGCGCACCCTCGCGCTCGCGGATTTCCGCAGGCGACAGGCCACCTCCTTTCTCTTCGCGCACCGCATGGACTTCGAGCGGCCAGTACCGCGCCGCCCGAGTTTCGTAGTCATCTATCACTGCCGCCAGGGCCGTGTTGCGCGGCTTCCCGACAACGGCGACAACGAGCCGCATCAGGCGTAGATGCCACGCAGCCGATGGACTGTGGCGACCCTGCTTACTGCCAGCATATAGGCGGCGGTGCGCATGTTGACGCTGTGCTCGGTCGCAAGAGCGAGAACGTCCTTGAAGCTGTTTACCATAATCTCGGTCAACCGCTCGTTCACAACCTGTTCCGTCCAGAAATATCCGCCGCGGTCCTGCACCCATTCGAAGTACGAGACTGTGACGCCACCTGCGTTCGCGAGAATGTCGGGAATCACGAAGACACCGTTCTGCTCGAGAATCGCGTCTGCCGCCGGAGTCGTCGGCCCGTTTGCCCCTTCACAGATTATCCGTGCCTTGACATTCGCCGCGTTCTTGCGCGTGATCACGTTCTCCATCGCCGCCGGCACGAGGACGTCGACGTCGAGCGTCAGGAGATCCGCGGCCGGGATCTGCTGACCAGGCGCATAGCCGGACAGGGTCTTGTTCTGCATGACCCACTGGACGGCGTCGTCGACGTCGATGCCGTCGGGATCGTAGAAGGATGCCGACCTGTCGCCGATCGCGACGATCCTGCATCCCTCCTTCTGCAGCAGGTCGGCGGCAACTGAACCCACGTTGCCGAATCCCTGAATCGCGACCGTCGTTCCCTCGATCGGCATTCCGAGGTGCGCGAGGGCTTCCTTCGCGACGATCATGCAGCCCCGGCCCGTCGCCTCGCGCCTGCCTAGCGATCCTCCCATCTCGACAGGCTTTCCTGTAACCACCGCAGTTGTGGTGTGGCCAACGTGCATGGAGTAAGTGTCCATGATCCATGCCATCACGCGCTCGTTGGTGTTTATGTCGGGCGCAGGAACGTCCGAATCAGGACCGAGCGTCTGAATGATGCCGGCCGTGTAGCGCCGCGTCAGACGCTCGAGCTCCGCGGGGCTCATGGTGTGCGGATCGCACACCACACCGCCTTTGGCGCCGCCGAAAGGAATATTCACGACCGCGCACTTCCACGTCATCCAGGCGGCGAGCGCCTTCACTTCGTCGAGCGTCACCTGCATGTCGAAGCGGATCCCGCCCTTTGCCGGCCCGCGTGAGGTGTTGTAGAGAACGCGGTAGCCTGTGTAAACCTCAACCTCGCCGTTGTCCCGCGTGACGGGCACGGAGACGATTATCTGCTTTTCCGGATGGCGAAGAACGCTGTAGAGGCCCGGCTCGAGGTTCAAAAGCTCAGCGGCCCGGTCGAACCGCTGCATCATACCCTCGAATGGGTTATCGTCCGGGAGGAAAGTGTCCTTCTCGGGTCTCACGAGTGTGTCAGAGCGTACGCTGGGATCGGTCATTGGTCGGAAATATTAGGCGCCGAACGCGCTTCTGCGCCCATGAATGAGTCGGCAGTCATCAGCCGCGGCGGCCGGGAAGCCGCCTGAGCATTTCGTCGAGCACGGTCTCTCCGCTCTCGACCTCGACTGACAGGGAAACATACCATAACGGGACCTCCCCGGCAGGCCATATCGGGGCAAGCTTGACCGCATCCTTGAGAGTGCACACGACGGTGTCGATTCCCCGCGCAAGCGCCGCCGCACGGCGAACGTCGCGACTTGTAAATGCATGATGATCGGGAAACCTGAGCGGCACGACGCTCGCGCCTGAGGCCTCGAGCTGACGGAAGAAAGCGCCCGGGTTACCGATGGCCGAGATTGCCAGCACTCTCCGTCCATTCAGCGATGTAACTGGCAGCTCCTCGCCGGTAGGCACAACCCGGACAAGCCCGGACTGCACGAGCCGGAGAGAGACGAGAGGCGTATGCGGGCTCGTGCTCAGTACCCATCGCCGCGCCTGCTCGACGCGCTCGGCGGAGGCCGCTTTTGCGGTGACGATGACGAGGGATGCCCGCCGGATCCCTTTGGGGGACTCGCGATACGGGCCGGCGGGAAGCATGTGCTGCCTGGCCGTCCAGTCATCTGCGCTCACGAGCACTATGTCGAGATCGCGATCCACCGCCCGATGCTGAAACGCATCGTCGAGAACGGCTACGTCCGCGCCGGCGGCAGCGGCGCGGGCAATACCTTTCGCCCTGTTGCCTTCGACTATCACGTCGATTCCCGGGTTGAGGCGGGAGTGAACGATCGGCTCGTCATCCCCGTATCCTCGCAGCACGATGGCCGGACGGCGGCCGAGATTTATGAGGCGCGTGGCGAGCCATGCACTCACCGGAGTTTTCCCGGTGCCGCCGACAGTGAGGTTTCCTACGCTTATGACGTCGATCGGCGGCCTCGTCACCGGCAGGACTCCCCGCGTGAACAAGCTTCCGCGGACGGCGACGGCCGACCTGTAGAGACCCTCGAGAGGTGCGAGCGCCGCCCGGGCTATGCGATGTCCCAGCGTCTCCCCGGCCCAGAGTCTCTCGATCACGATGAAGCGACTCTCTGCACGTCATTCATCAGCGCCTCGAGGAGCAAGGCGTGCTCCGCAGCCTGGCGCGGCGACGATGCGTCGACTCGCGTCGGCTCTCCGTACGCGATAGTGATGCGCGCGAATGGTTTAGGAATCAGGAAGCCGTCCCAGGTTTTCAGCTGCCAGAAGCGATCGACGTGCGCCACGGTCGCCAGGATGGGGGCCCCCGCTCGATGCGCCGCAACTGCGGCCCCGGGGGCAAACCTGTGCCGCGGACCGCGCGGACCGTCGGGCGTCACGGCAACATCGTTGCCCTCTTTCAGGGTTCTCACGAGGCCAATCAGTGCACGCCCCGCGCCGCGCGAAGTTGAGCCACGGATGAGGCCGTATCCCATCGACTGAAGAATACGGGCGATAACCTCCCCGTCCTTGTGTTCGCTCACCAGCACGGCCACGCCCTGATCGCGATGGTGCCAGAGAAGAGGCAGCATCTGGCCGTGCCATAATGCGAAGACGATCGGAGTCCGCTACGCCCTCAACTTCT
>JBBQZF010000073.1:0-11590 GCA_038208015.1 Gemmatimonadales bacterium | reverse complement strand
CTGGTGGCGGGTCGCTGTCCGGGAGCTTCCCTCAGGCCTGGCGCTCGGCTTTCTGCTCGGTCTGCTCGGTGTGATCCGCGTCGTGGCGTGGGAGTACTTCGGGATTAGCGGCGGCTACGGCGAGCATTACTGGCGTATCGCGCTCACAGTCGGATTCGGCCTGCTCGGCGTCGTGACGTTCGGGTCGCTCGCGGGGTCGATGCTTCCGTTTGCGCTGCGCCGCGCAGGCTTCGACCCCGCAAGTGCGTCAGCCCCGTTCGTCGCGACTCTCGTCGACGTAACGGGGCTGAGCATTTACTTCGGCGTCGCGATCCTCCTGCTTCGGGGAACGCTGCTTTAGCTGGTCACTCTATTGGACCGGGGATTCCCGGGGTGCAGTGCCGCGTTGCTCTCGCTATTGGGTCATCCCCGCGTCACGCATGATCCGTTCGATTTCACCCCGGTTCGCCCTGAGGAACTCGACATTCCTCGAGCTCTGGCCTTCGGGAACCTTCGCCTCAGGGCTTACCTCGAGCAGTCCCTGAGTCATTGCTGCCTGTATGTATGCCGCCGTGATCAGGACATAATCCTCCGCCGTCAGCCCGTTTTCCTTCAGCACCCGCATTGCCACCGGGCTGGATTCTATCCGGGCGATCATCTGCGCGGTCGATTCGTTTGCCGAGCCGGTGGACATGGCGGCAAGGATGCTTGAATCCTCCTCTGACATGGCGGAGAACCCTTTTATTACCCCGGCGTACCTCCGCATTCCGTCCATTGTCAGCTCGTAGTTGCTTATCTCGATCGCCGTCGGATCTGCAGCGGTGACACCCGGAGCCATGCCGGATGCCGGGACTTCCGCAGGGGAGTCATCCTTCGCGGAGCATGCAAGCGATGCTGCGACGGCCGCGAGCAGGAGCGCTCGCGCAGTGCGGGTCGACATCGGAACCTCCGTGAGAAACGTCAGTAAGCCCTTGCGAGGGCACCTTCTCGCCGATCTGAGGCGCCTGGTTCTTTTTCTGCGCCTCGTTCAATCTCTGCGTCTCTATTTCCGAATTCGGTGTTCTCCCCTGCTATGCCTGCCTCGAGCCATTCGTGCTCGCCCTTGAGCACGGCCATCGCAAGCTTGTACATGTTCTCGTCGTTGGGACCATAGAGATTCCGGAAAAGCTCGCCGATGCGCAAGCGGGCTTCGCGGCAGAACGTGTCGGCGAGCGAGACCGCCTCCTTCTGCCCCTTTTCGCTGAGCATCCGGGCGCGCACGCAGGCCGCCGACATAGCGAAAAGCTCGGCACCAATGTCCACCGCGCGGAAAAGCACCGCCTGCTTCCTCTCGAGCTTCGGCCCGTACCTCACCATCGCGTGGAAGATCGCGCGGCCAAGGTGCCGCGTCGTGCGCTCCAGGTAGCGTATGTGCGTCGCCAGGCGGCCGAACTCGCTGTATGACTTGAGCCGGCTCGTGCTGACCCAGCGGGTCGGGTACCATGTGAGATAGAAGGGAGTCGACTTGGCCATTGCTGAGAGGCGTTCCCTCATCGTTGACTCGGGCTTGACGATGTCGAACGCCATCTTGAAGTGATGGTCGACGGCTTCCCGCGCGATGAAGAGCCGCATTATCTCGGACGACCCCTCGAAGATCAGGTTGATCCTGTAATCCCGCATTGCTCTCTCGACGGCGATGGGATCCTCGCCGCGCCGGGCGAGTGATTCGGCGGTCTCGTAGCCTCTTCCGCCCCTGATCTGGAGAGTGTCGTCGATTATTCGCCACCCGGTTTCCGAGTTGTACAGCTTGGCGATGGCTGCCTCGAGGCGGATGTCGTAGCCGCCTTTCTCGTAGAGAGCGGTCGCGAGCTCGGCGACCGCCTCCATGGCGAACGTGTTCGCCGCCATTTTCGCCAGCATCTGCGCCACCGCCTCATGCTTGCCGATTGGCTGGCCCCACTGGACCCGCTCGTTCGCCCACTTGCGCGCGATACGGAGCATCTGCTTCCCCGCGCCGGCGCAGCCCGCCGGCAGCGTGAGCCGCCCGGTGTTGAGAGTGACGAGTGCGAGCTTGAGCCCCTTCCCCTCGCCCCAGAGGATGTTGTCCCGAGGAACCTCCACGTTCCTGAAGGTGATCACGCCGTTCTCGATCGCCTTGAGCCCCATGAAGCGGAGACGGTGCTTCACTTCGACTCCCGGCATGCTCGCATCGACGATGAACGCCGTGATCTGCTTCACCTTCCTGCCGCCCTTGTCGATATCGGGTGTCCGGGCCATCACCACGAACAGCTCGGCCCGGGTGCCGTTCGTGCACCAGAGCTTCTCCCCGTTGAGGATGAAATGCTCTCCATCGTCACTCGGGGTCGCAGTGGTGCGGAGATTCGCGGGGTCTGATCCGGCGTCGACCTCGGTCAGGGCAAACGCGGAAATCGCTCCCTTCGCAAGCCGGGGGAAGAATCGCCTCTTCTGGTCATCGGTTCCGAAGAGCTTGAGCGGCTGCGGAACCCCGATCGACTGGCTGGCTGACAGCAGCGCGACGAGCGAGCCGTCCTTCGAGGTCACAAGCTCCATCGCCCGGATGTAGCTCATCTGCGACAAGCCGAGGCCGCCGTATTCCTTAGGGATCTTTATCCCGAATGCGCCCATGTCGCGCAGCTCCTGCACGAGCGATTCGGGTATTTCCCCGGTGCGGTCTATCTCCGCCGAATCCACTCGATCCATGAACCTTTTCAACGCATCGAGAAACGGCTTAGCGCGCGCCTCCTCTTCTTCGTCGGCCGGCGGGTGCGGGTGGATCAGGTCGAGGCGAAAACGTCCGAGAAACAGCTCGCGCGCGAAGCTGGGGTGCTCCCACTCCGTCTCGCGGGCGTCTTCGGCAACATCGCGCGCTTCCTTCTCGGTGGCGAGGGCCTTGGGTGCAGCCGTCATTTGCGCCTCAGATAAAGTGCCATTCCAATTATAGATATCGTCGCAAACGAAAACCATTGAAACGCATAGCTCCGGTGCGATCCCTCGTCGAGGGCGGGCACTGGCACGCGGGGCGGTATCGCCGCCGGCGGATTCTCGCTTTCACCGATCAATACCAGGTAGTACGGGGCAATGGGATAGGGGAATTCCTGAGAAATCGTAGTGCGATCCATCCACCGGTAGGCTCTCGAAACCGTTGTCGACTTCACCGGGCCTTCGCGGGTCTGGAAGGTCTGCACGTAGCTGTCCGCGCTGACCGCCCCGGGCTCGCGCCATCGGGTGAGATCCGCCGACATTCCATCAGGGGCATAAATCCAGCCGCGGTTGACGAGGACGGCTGTGTCGCTCCCCTGCATCCTGACGGGTGTAATGATGTTGACGCCCGGCGAGCCCCTCCGCGAGCGGCTCGTCAGGACAATCTCGTTGTCGAAGTCGTAGGTGCCGACGATCCGGACGCGACGGTAGTGGGCGTCGCCGGTGTCCCGTGGCACGCTCGCGAAGTCGATAGGTGCAGTTTCCGCGCGCGCCCTTAGCTCGTTGTTCAGCGCGCGCTTTTCGGATAGCCGGTCGAGCTGCCAGATGCCGAGGCGGATGCAGGCTGCTGCGACGATGGTTCCAACGGCTACGAATACGATGTCGCGGGGCTTCATCGCAAAGAATCTAGGGGCGGGAAACCCATTAATCGCGGATCGGCTCAAATTGGGTTTCCGCCCTTTCAGAAAAAGGAGAGTTGCTCGCCGAGGGTGGCGGGATCCACAGGATGCTGGCCGAGGTGGTACTGAATCTCGCGCGCGGTCGCGGGACTGTGGCCGGTGAAAGTGTTTGCGACGTATCCATAGATATCCGAGAGGCCGGACGGCATCGAGGCAAACGCTTTCAACCACATGTCCGTCTCCCGGCTGCGGTCCACCTGGATCCTCGAATAGTCGACGAGATCGCGGTTGGGGCCCATCCACCTGATGTACGCGAAATCCGCTGTCGGCCTTTTTGCCAGAGCGAGCATCACCTTTCGCGGGATCCACCGGCCGTCAACGAGAGTCAGGCCGACATTCCTGTCACGGAGAAGCGCGATGACCCCCTCGGTCATCCAGCCGCGGTGGCGGAATTCGATCGTGAAGCGGATGTCTCCCGGAACGCTACCGATGAAATCGACGAGGGCCGGAAGCTCACCGGGGTCGAAGTCGGGACCTAGCTGCACCAGCACGGGGCCGAGTTTGTGGCGCAACTCTCTCGCCCGCTCGTAGAAAGTCTCTCCGATTCCAAGGGTATCCCTGAGTCGCTGCTCGTGCGTGATCTCCTGTGGAAGCTTGAGGGAAAAGATGAAGTTATCGGGCGTTCGGTCGTACCAGCTCCTGAACGTGGTGGGCGCCGGCACTCCGTAGAAGGTCGAGTCGACTTCCACCGAGCTGAATGCGCGTGAGTAGACCGACAGGAAGTCGGCGGGTCGGGTGCCTCCGGGATAGAAGGGACCGACCCACGCATCGTAGTTCCAGCCCTGAGTGCCGATGTGGACCCTGGGTTTGACTTCAGCCACGTCGAGTCATCGGTTGCCTTCGTTGCCGGAAAAAACTGGTCTCAAAATTGCCCTTTCGACTGTGGATGTAACACCTCAGCGAAAACGATTCCAGGAGGCTCGATGGACCGCAACAAGGATATTCCAAACGACGGCGGAGTGATCCGCAACGGCGACAGCACGACAACGGGTGAAGAGATCGGCCAGGCGGTGGGGGGAATATCGGGCGTCGTCGCGGGTGCCGCTATCGGATCAGCTGCCGGCCCCATCGGCACGGTGATCGGCGGTCTCGCCGGGGCAGTCGGCGGATGGTGGGCGGGAAAGAACGTCGGCGAAGCGGCACAGAGATTCGACGATCATACCGACAACAATTATCGCCAGGCCTACGACTCACGTGCGGACAGGCTCGCGGACAGGACATATGAAGATGTTCGCCCCGCCTATCAGCTCGGCCATCTCGCCAGCGAGAACCCCGATTACAGCGGAAGATCGTTCGAGGACATCGAGTCGGAGCTTCAGCGTGGATGGTCGAACGACCTTCGCGCACGCCACGGTGACTGGTCAACGGTGCGCCCGTTCACCGAGGAGGCATACACGAGCCGCTCGTCAGTTGCATCGCGTGAAGCGCTCAACAGGGCCGACAACAGCAGCGAGAATCTCGCTGACCGTGCGTCAGACACGACGCGCAACGTCGCAAATCGTGCGATTGACGCCGCGGACAACGTAAAAGACCGGATTGACGGCAACCCCGCGTCAAAGCCGGGCCCCGATCCGACAGACCGCCGCTTCTAGTCTCGCGGCGGAGAAACAAGAGCAGCCGATTTTCGAACGACTCGAAGGGCGCGGAGGGGGGATCCCTTCGCGCCCTTCGTGCCTGAAGGCTATTGTTCGCCGGCAGCGTTCTCTCCCCGACCCAGCCGGCCAATGATGAACCCGAAAGCCCTTCTCCTGGCAGCCTCCTCCGCTATCCTCGCGGTAAACGGATGTGCAAGCCCATCCCCGCAGACAACCGCGACAGTTCCAGCTCGAGCGACAGCACCAGCTGACTTTGCCGAGCTCGACGTTCGCCGGATTCTCACGGCCCTCGCCCACGACTCGATGGAAGGGCGACGCACCGGATCGCCAGGCGCTGACCGCGCCGCGAGATTCATCGCCGCGGAGATGAAGGCCATCGGCCTTGAGCCCGCGGGAGACTCCGCGTACTACCAAAAGGTGCCGTTCGCGGCTGGGGGCCGCCGCGGCATCCAGCTGCTCGACAGTGTTGGCGCTCTCGCATCGATCCCCGAATCAGACCGGATCATCGGCTACAACGTTATCGGCATCATACGGGGCAGCGACCCGGCGATGCGCGATGAAGTTGTGCTTATCGGCGCGCACTATGATCACGTGGGAATCGGGAAGCCGGTGGACGGCGATTCCATCTACAACGGCGCCGATGACGATGCGTCGGGCGTCACGGCGGTGCTCGGGATAGCGCGAACAATCGCCGCGGGGCCGCCTCCAAAGCGCACCCTGCTGTTCATGACCAGCACCGGCGAAGAACAGGGGATACTCGGCGCGCACTATTACTCGAAGAACCCGGTTTTTCCGATCTCCCGGATGGTCGCAGACATGGAGATCGAGATGATCGGACGGCCTGATTCACTGGCAGGAGGGCCGGGCAAGGCATGGCTTACGGGATACGACAGGTCAACTATGGGCGCGATGCTCAAGGCGGCCGACATCCCGATCGTTCCCGACCCGTATCCCCAGATGCGATTCTTCGAGCGGGCCGACAACATCATCTTCGCGCGACTTGGCGTGCCGGCGCACACCCTGTCGAGCTACAACCTGCACAGCGACTATCATGCGCCCTCGGACGATGTCGACAAGGTTGACTTCGCTCACATGACGGCGGTCATAAACGCTGCCGCGCGCGCGGCCCGGCTTCTCGCGGACGGGCCGGCACCAGTCTGGAACGAGGGAGGCCGGCCGGCGGCGCCTCAGCGATAGGTTTCGAAGAAGCCGATCCCTTCACCCGATACGGGATCACCGCCGAGCCGGCCTGACACGCGCGCGCGGCCTTTCATCTGGATGAACCACGGTTTCTCCGGCGCAACGTCGCGGGAGGGCTGCCGGGTATCCGTGGCGATTGCATCCTCGATAGTGAGCTCGACCCGAAGCGTGTCGGCGCCGCGCACGTCTGCGAATGACGCGCGCGAGGGCACCGCGATAGTGCGTCCCCCGGCCTGCGTCGTCCGCCCGTCGACATAACTGATTCGCGCCGGGCGCATCACCGCACGAAAACCCTGCCCGTCGACGAGATAGACGAACAGCGGGTTCTCCCTGCCGTCGCTGTCCGGCCCGATGACTCGGCCGTAAAGAATCGTGTACTCGCCCGCGCGGGCAGAGCCCCAGTCCCACGACACGCCGCTCCACACTCCCCAGTTATGATCGTGGTAGGACTGCGCGCCATCGTACAGCTCACACCTCGACCCGACGCAGATGCTTCCGGTTGCATCCGCGCGAAGTGCCGGCACAGTGTAGCCCGACACGAAGTCACCGGAGCCAAGAGAGGTCCCCGGGAAATAGGCTCGCGGTGCGGGCGTGATGACCAGATCAACCTTTACCGGCTCACCGCCGCCGGCAGCAGGCGCGGTCGCCACAAATTGGTAGTTGCCGCCAGGGAGAACCGTGACGCTCGACGCGCCAATAGTCAGATTCGCGGAGGTGGTGCTGAACGTCACAGACTCTCGCGGGACCAGGGACTCGAACTTTCGTGTTCGCCCCTCTTCCTCGCGCAGCGTGATCGTCACCACGCCGCGCCAGTCATCCGCGGTTGGATCGCCGGCGATTATCAGTGAGATGAACGCCCACCGCTTTCCATCGGCCGAGACGACGTTTGCGTAGTGCCATTCGGCCCAGCTGTCCCTGTTCGCCACGCTGTCCGGCGGGAGATGAAAATGATCGATGTCATGTCGCAGCTCCTCGAGGGTGGGTGTGGCCCAGCGCCTGTCACCCTCGTCGTCAACCCATTCGCCCGACGCGAGCACCATCGGCCCCCGCACAGACCTGCTGAGTCCCGGAATCTCGCCGCCCGCGCGAACAGCGTGCTCCGCTCCTGACGCCGTGCGGAGATAAAGCAGCCGATTCTCGATCTGCGGAGCCGCTGCTTCGACGCTCGATGCAAGCCGCGGCGATGCGAGTAGCTGCTGGTAAATGAATCGCGCCTGTGAGATCGAAAAGAATAGCCCGCCGACGCCGCCCGTCTTCATCACTTCGACGTCGAGACCCTGGGGAAGGACGGTGATCGTTCCGCCGCCAACGAGCTTCTCATCCTTCGCCTGCGTGAGAAGCGCCTCGCCTACGGAAAGCAGGACGATCATCACGCCGACGCCGATCCCGTATCCGAAGAACAGGAGCGCGGAACGCCACGGCCTGTGAACGATGTTCCTGAAAGCGAGGAGCGAGATCATTCGTCGACTATGCGGCCATCCCGCATGTGAATCTTGCGGCGCGCGGCGCCAGCGAGCTCCTCGTCGTGGGTCACGACTATGATCGTTGTGCCGTCGCGGTTGAGCTGCCCGAAGAGCTCGATGATCTCGGCCCCTGTCTTCGCGTCGAGCTCTCCCGTGGGCTCGTCCGCTAGAAGAATAGCCGGCCGGTTAGCCAGGGAGCGCGCGATAGCTACCCTCTGCTGTTCTCCTCCCGACAACTCCGTCGGCCGGTGCCGCTCGCGATGCGAAAGCCCCACATACGCCAGCAGTTCACGCGCTCGCGCCGCACGTTCGGCAGATTTTAATCCGGCTTCAGCCATCGGCAGCTCGACGTTCTCCCGCGCCGTGAGAGTGGGCATCAGGTAGAAACGCTGAAAGACGAAGCCGATGTTCCTCAACCTGAACAGCGTCGCCTCCCTGTCGCGCATCTCGCCAACCGCCTGGCCCCGTATCGTCACGCTGCCGCGCGTCGGCCGGTCGATCGCGCCGAGCAGGTTGAGCAGCGTCGACTTCCCGCAGCCTGAGGGGCCGACGATCGCGACGTAGTCTCCCTCTTCTATATCGAAGGTCACGCCGCGCAAGGCGTGAACGTCGTCAGCGCCGAAGCGGTAGTCGCGGGCCAGGTCGCGCGCTTCGACGAGAGTCATGCTATCGCCTCCTCACGCAACGTAGTGGCAATCGGAAGTGATGCCGCGCGGAACGCGGGATAGATGCCGGCCGCGATCCCGGAAAGGCTCAGGAGGCCGAGCGACATCCAGGCGGCCTTCGGCTGGAAGAGGAAAAAGTCTATCGCCACGGGCAGTCCGGGGAAACTCGCGAGAATCGAGTTGAGATATCGCGCCGTGACGAGTCCAAGCCCGAGCCCCGCGATGGCGCCCGACAGGGTTATGACAACTCCCTCGAGCACTATCTGCTGGACGATATGGAGCTTCGAAACGCCCAGCGCGCGCATCACGGTGATCTCGCCGACCCGTTCGTTGACCGAAACAGTGATGAGCGTCGTCACGAGAAGAAAGCCGACGAACAGGCTCACCGTTCCGAGAATGAACGCAAGCTGCCTGAAGTAGCTGAGGCGCTGGTCGACCTGCTCGAGGGCGGTGGCGATTGATAGCGCGCTCACCCGGGGCACCTCCGCCTCGATCCACGCGCGCGCCTCCTCGACGTCCACATCGTCCCGCACCTTTATCATGAAGAGAGAGGCGTTGTCGGGAAGCCTCGCCATCTCCTGGACCGTCGGGAGATTCATCGCGGTAGCCAGCTGGTTCGCCGCGCCGTAGAGGAACCTCACCCGGCCCGTGATCACCATCGTTCGCGAGTCGGAGTATGTGCGCAGCTGCGGATCGTAACCGGTCGCGACTCGCATGCTGTCGCCTATCCTGACGCCGGTCGCGCGAATGAAGTCGTCGTTCACGGCGATCTCATCCCGCGCGATCGGGTCCCTGCCGGAAAGCAGCTCGTAGTCGCCCTGGATCGCCGGATCCGCCCCGAGGGTCGCGCTCGTAAATGTGCGATCGCCGATCGGAACGTGGATCGTCGACCCGAGAACAGGGCTTATCGTGACGATGTCCGGGTTCATCCGGAGCGTCGCGACAATGCCGCTCACGCCGGTGATCGTGGCATCGGTATCGAACGGCAATGTTCCTCGCGGAGCGATGCGGAGCTGGAATCCGCGCGACATCAGCAGCTCGCGAAATGATTCGCGGAGTCCTGTCGACATCATCACCATGTCGAGCAGCATTGCGGCAGCCACGGCGACGCCGAGGATAGCGAGCAGCGTGCGTGTGGCGTGACGACGCAACGAGGCCCACGCGAGCTGGACTACCATCAGCGCCCGAACAGCGTGAGGGGAGGCGTTCGCACGAGGCGGAGCGACGCGAGGAAGCCCGCCACAATGCCAAGAACCAGCGACAGGCCCACGGCGAACGTCACGATCTCTGCGGTGATCAGGGAAAAATAGAGCGGGGAGCGGTAGAGTCCCTGGTAGTACCAGTTGATGAGCTGCGACGCGAACCAGCCGACGCCAACGCCGAGCACGCTTCCGACGAGCGCAAGCAGCGCTGCTTCGGCTACAACGCCCTTCACCACTGTCGTCGCGGAGATTCCCATCAGCCGCAACGCGGCGACGTCGCGCCTTCGCTCCTCGACCTTGAGCAGCATGATGCAGAGAAGGAAGATCGCGCTCGCGACGATCGTTATCACGCCTATCGCCTTGTGGAACCGGCTTACCACCTGGAATGTGCGGGAAGTGCCGACGGCGATGTCGCGGGAGCGGTGGGCCTCGAACCCGAACGCAGCGGCGTTTATGTCGCGCAGCGCAGATTCAATCGCCGAGTCGCCGCGGGTCGCTACTGCGAAACGATCGACGCGATCCCCGTACGAAGCGACGCTCTGCAGGTGATCGAGGTGCATCCGCACCTGATACTCGCTCCTCGCTATCTCGGCCGGATCTGCACTACGCTTGAGGATGGCTGAAACGATGACTGTATCGCCGTCCGGAGCACCGGGCCTCGCAGAGACAGTCAACCTGTCACCGATCGCGATCCCGGCGTCCTGGGCGAGACGCTCGTCTATCGCGATTGTTCTGTGCTGTGGCGACTGAAGAAGCAGGAAAGCAACGGCGAGGTGGGCAAGCACCCCCTAAACCTAGTGGGCTGGCGCGTCCGGGTCCGACAGTGGCTGGACCATTACCTGGGCGGCGAGTGCGGGGCCGATCGACAGCTTCGTGCCCGCGATGCGCAGCGTGATCGGACCTTCGTACGGGGCTTTCGCGAGAACGATGAGCTCCGCTCCCGGCACGATTGCGAGCTCGCCAAGGTAGCGCAGCATCTCGGGGTCATCGTCGCTCACCTCGACGACGCGCGCCCCGTATCCGGCGCCGAGGTCCGCGAGGGTGAAGTGGATCGTCTCGTCCATCAGCCCTTCGCGCGACGGGATCGGCGCACCGTGCGGATCGACTATCGGCTCCCCGATCGCCTCGGCCATTCTGTCAACGAGCTCGTCCGACGCCGCGTGTTCGAGGCGCTCCGCCTCGTCGTGCACCCGGTCCCACGGATAGTCGAGGGCGTGCGACAGGTATGACTCGATAACGCGGTGGCGGCGGATTGTGCGGAGTGCGGCGCGGCGGCCGGAGTCCGTCAGCGTCACTCCACGGTACCGCTCGTACGACAGCAGCCCCTGTTCCGCCAGCCGGCGGACCATTCCGCTCACCGATGCGGCGGTGAGACTCAGCTTCTGCGCGATGTCGTTCGTCGCGACAGACACGTTGCCGCGCCCTATCTCGTATATCGCCTTGAGGTAGTCCTCGACCGGGCCGGTCAGCGAATCCTCTTCGCCCGGGGAATCCTCCAGGCGAAGATGCGCCCGCTTGGGAGTTTTCATGCTGTTTGCACACCTCTTCCAGGAGAAGCCAAATGTTGAGCCCCGCGGTGATGGATGCAACCACATCGCGAGAATCTTCAGCCACGACTCCCCGTGGTGGGGAGAGGTGCTACTCGGAGAACAGCTCAACGAGCCCGGAAAGGATTCGCTCGGTCATTCCCCAAACCACGTATCCCCGGTGGTGAAAGGCGAAACGGCTCATCTCGATCCCCCCGGTGCTGACCGTCGCGTCCCGCCATACGGAGCGATCGAGCAATACCGATAGCGGTACCCAGAACGAATCAGCCACCTCGAGGCT
>JBBQZF010000072.1:0-11913 GCA_038208015.1 Gemmatimonadales bacterium | reverse complement strand
AACGCCGAGCATCTTCCGCGTCTCCTCTTCCGCCTCGGCCTCGCTGACGTGAGCGGTGTGGCCTTCCTGCCAGAGGAACTCGAGAGTGCGTAGAAAAAGCCGGGTTCGCATCTCCCAGCGGACGACATTCGCCCACTGGTTGATGAGGAGAGGAAGATCTCGATAACTCTGCACCCATTTCGCGAACATGGCGTAGATGATCGTCTCCGACGTCGGCCTGATGACGAGCGGCTCATCCAGTTTCTTGCCGCCGCCATGCGTGACCACCGCTGTTTCCGGCGAGAACCCCTCGACGTGCTCGGCTTCCTTGTGCATGAAGCTTTCGGGAATCAGCAGCGGGAAGTAGGCGTTCTGGTGCCCGGTATCCTTGAACGCCGTGTCGAGCTGGCGCTGCATCCGCTCCCAGATGCCGTAGCCGCGCGGCCTTATCACCATGCATCCGCGGACGGGCGAATAATCTGCAAGCTCCGCGCGGAGCACAGTCTCGTTGTACCATGCGCTGAAATCGTCTGCGCGCGTCGGGAGCTTCTTGTCGTCTGCCATATTCTATTTCAGTGAGTTGATCAGTTCGTCCAGCGGAATCGCAGCTTCGCTTCCGTCCCTCAGGTCCTTGACTGTCACCTGGCCGCCCGGGAAAACATCGTGTTTCAGGAGCACCGCCTTGTCGGCACCTGCTGCGCTCGCTGACTTCAGCTGCCGCGCAAGCTGCTGCTGTTTGAGGGGATACTCCACGCTTCGTCCTGTGCGCCGGAGCCGTGATGCAACCCTCATCACATCCGGCACCAGTGATTCGTCGTCAGCCACAACCCAGTAATCGGTCCTCGCAGCCATATCCGGAAAGAGGCCGCGCTTTCTCAGCAGTTCCCCCAGAACGACATCGCCCATCCCGAACCCGAGTGCGGGCAGGTCGACTCCGCCGAGCGTCTCCAGCAGCGTGTCGTACCGCCCGCCGCCGCAGATTGCGCGAAACTCGCCCGCGGTGTCGAAGAGCTCGAATACCACTCCCGTGTAGTAGGCAAGACCGCGAACGATCGAGAGGTCGAGACGCACCCATTCGCCGAACCCCAAAGCATCGACATACGCCAGATACTGTCGCATGCGGTCGATGTGCGGGCCCAGCTCGGCCGCTCCACCCGCGAGCGCTGCTATCTCGTCGAGATCGTGGGTTCCGAGGAACGATTCAACCCGGCCGGCAATTTCCTCTGAGCCAGTCGCGGCAAGCAGTTTTTCGCGGAAGATCTCGTGAGGCTCGCGGCCGCGTTTGTCGATCACGGCGTATACCGCCGGAATGCTCCCGGGATTCACCCCCGCCTGGGAAAGCAGCGCGTCGAGAAATCTCCGGTCGGATACTTTCGCGTGGACATCATCATGAGTCAGCCCCAGCTCCCGCATGATATCCAGCGCGAGCGCGACGAGCTCCGCATCCGCGGCGACCCCCGCTTCACCGACGATGTCAGCGTTCAGCTGAAAGTGCTCGCGCAGTCTTCCCTTCTGCTGTCGCTCGTAGCGGAACAGCTGAGGCACGGAGAACCACCGGACGGGTTTTCGAAGCGCGTTGGCGCGTGCAGCGACCATGCGCGCGAAGGTCGGGGTCATCTCCGGTCGCAGCGCGACCTCGCGATCACCCTTGTCGGTAAACGTGTACAGCTGTCCGACCAGCTCGTCACCGCTCTTCCTGCGATAGAGATCGAGGGGCTCGAGCGGGGGTCCATCGTACTCGACGAACGCATACCGGCGCATGACGGAGCGCCAGGCCGCCATAATGTGGGCCCGCTCCGCAAGCTGTTCTGGATAGAAGTCTCTGAATCCCGGTAAAGCTCCCTGCGCCATTGCGGAAAGCTACGGCCTACATGGACTTAGCTGCAAGCACATGAGGGACAAACTCAACTCGTGCGGGCAAGCTCGATGAGCAGCAATGCGTCGCCGACAGTATGAAATGAACCGGTGACCACAAGGGTGCCGTCAGTGTCCCGGCCTTCAGTTATCGCTCGCGCGAAGTCCAGCTCGATTCGCGCGGAGATCCCATTCTTCGCCGCGAAAGCGAGCGCTTCTGCCGGACTCCAGGCACGTTGAGCCGGAACCGTTGGTGGCAGGACCAGCACAAGATCGTCGATATGCGGAGCCAGCTGGAGGATCATCTTTCGCCAATCCTTGTCGCTGAGCACGCCGAGTATCGCTGTGACCGGCCGGGGGGGCTCGACGAGGGCCAGTGTCTCGGTGAGAACGCGAATGCCGTCAGGGTTGTGTGCCACGTCGAAAACGAACTTGCCGAGACGCTGAAACCTGCCCGTCAGCCTGATTGCCGGGAATACCCCGGCCGCCCGGGCGAGGCTCACGGCCCAGTCCCGTCCAGCAGCATCGAGCATTGTCATTGCAACTGCCGCATTCCCCGCCTGCGCTCTTCCGGTGAGCGCCGTCGTAATGCGTTGCGCGGCTCCGTCGTGCGACATCGTGAAGGCAGTGCCGTCGGCCAGGACCTGCACATCGCTCGTGGTGAACCGCGCCTGGGCGTCGATCACCGCTGACCCACCCGCGGCTTCGACAGCCCGCAGGACGGCGCGGCGCGCCTCGTCCGACATCGCGCCCACGACGGACGGAACTCCCGGCTTGAAGATTCCGGCCTTCTCGGTCGCGATCTCCTCTTCGGTGTCCCCGAGGAACTCAACGTGGTCGATTGCGATCGAAGTGATGCCGGAAACGAGTGGACTGATGACGTTCGTCGCATCCAGTCGCCCGCCGAGTCCGGTTTCAATTACGGCGACATCAACCTTTCGGCTCGCGAGATAGTCGAAGGCCATCGCCGTGGTGATCTCGAAGAACGTTGCGCCAAGCTTCTCCGAAGCAGGTCGCCAGCGATTCAGGAACGAAAGGATGAACTCCTCGCTCACCTCCTCGTCGTCGACGACGATCCGTTCCCTGAAATCAATCAGGTGGGGCGAGGTGTAGCGCCCGACGCTCAGTCCCTTGTCGCGGAGAAGCGCATAAAGCATCGCAACGACGCTTCCCTTCCCGTTGGTGCCCGCGACGTGAAAAGTGCGCAGCCGGTGATGGGGGTTCCCGATCGTGTCGAGAAGCGCGAGGGTGCGGTCGAGTCCGAACTTCGAGGTGGCACCCGTTCGCGCGAAGAGCGACTCGAGTGCCTGGCGATAATCGCTCAGGCCGCGTCCCAGCCCGCGGCGGCGGGTTTGCCGCTCATGTGGCGAAGGAGCGTGCCGACAGTCTGCTTGAGATCCTTTCTGTGGACGACCGCGTCGACCATCCCGTGCTCGAGAAGGAACTCCGATGTCTGGAATCCTTCAGGGAGATCCTGGCCGATCGTCTGCTTGATTACACGCGGTCCCGCAAATCCGATCACCGCGCCCGGCTCGGCAAGAATTGCATCACCGAGCATCGCGTAACTGGCGCTCACGCCCCCCGTTGTCGGATTCGTGAGAATCGACACGTACGGGATTCTCCGCTCGGCGAGCTGCGACAGGATTGCCGCGGCCTTCGCCATCTGCATGAGGGACAGAACACCTTCCTGCATTCTTGCGCCACCGGAAGAAGAAACAAGTATGAACGCGAACTTCCTCTCGAGCGCCTTCTGTCCCAGTCGCGCGATCTTCTCGCCGACAACGGATCCCATCGAGCCGCCCATGAACGCGAAGTCCATGACGCCGAGGCAGACGGGCAGTTCCAGGAGCTGGCCGGTAAAGGTAAGGATTGCATCGCCCTCGCCGCTCTTCTGGGTCGCCTTGATGAGCCGGCCCGGATACTCCGGGAATCCGAGAGGATCTGTCGAGCGGATCTCGGTCTCCGTCTCCTCCGTCGTTCCATCGTCGAGCAGGATGTTGACGTACTCGATAGCCCTTATGCGGCGGTGGAACTCGCAGCTGGGACAGACGCTGAGGTTGCGAATGAAACTCTCGCGAATGTCTGTATGGCCGCACCGCTCACACTTCTCCCACGCATCCGCGGGGATCTCGTGCTTCTCACGCCGCGGCTGCCGGGGCTTCTTTTCTTTGCGGAACCATGCCATTCAGTTAATGATACTTTGTCAGAGGGGTGGAGCAAGGCTGGACGATGCTCTAACAGCATAAAACCCGGGGGAAGCGGATCAGGCGGAGTAAGCGGATCGTGCGGATAAGGCACTTTGGGTGGGGCATCGCACTGAGCGGTCAAGGCCGAGCGATCCACCCGCCTCCCGACTGCCGGCGCTTTATCCGCGAGATCCGCGCAATTCGCCAGATGTAAAAAGCAGTTCACGCCCTTGCCCGCTATCGCCCTAGCTCGCCTTGAACGCGGCTTTACCTCGCCCTTCCCCGGATATTCGCATCAGCACCCCCACTGCGAGCCAGCACGCCAGCATGAACGATCCGCCGTAAGAGAAGAACGGCAAAGGGATGCCTGTGATCGGCATGAGATTCAACGTCATGCCGACGTTCACGAGAACGTGCACGAACCAGCTCGCCAGAAGCCCGAATGCCACAAGTGAGCTGAAAGAGTCGTTCGCCCGGCCGGATATCTGCGTGATCCGCAGGAACAGCACGAGAAACAGCGTCAAAGCCACCGTAACGCCGAGAAAACCGAGCTCCTCGCCGAGCACCGCGAATATGAAATCGGTATGCTGCTCCGGAAGGAACGCGAGGCGTTTCTGGGTCCCGAGCGTAAACCCCTGGCCGGTCACTCCGCCGGATCCGATCGCGATCTTCGACTGGATCACGTGATAACCTGACGCTCGCGGATCAGCCGACGGATCGAGAAACACCTTGAGCCGGTTCTGCTGGTACGGTGCGAGCTTCTCCCACAGAATCGGGGCAACGACGCCTGTCGCGATGTTCGCCGCAAGGAGAATTATCCCTTCGACGAGATATGGCCTGTAGTACAGGATCAGGGCGAGCAACACCAGGAACCATGCTCCCCACATGCCGGTGCTGAAAGAAAGAATCAGGCTCACCACGGGGCTTCCCAGCAGCATCAGCAGCGGCCACGGCACGCCTGACCAGTAGAGCATCCCGAAGAAGATCCCGATGAACACGATCGCCGTTCCGAGATCTGGCTGGAGCATGATGATAATGAACGGGATCAGGACTATGATCGCCGGCTGCCAGAGATCGAGCAGCGATTTTGGCGCGTCCTTCCTCGACGCGAGCAGGTGTGCGAGCATGAGCACCACTGTCAGCTTCGCCAGCTCCGACGGCTGGCCGATCCTCACCCCGCCGATCGCCAGCCAGCTCTTCGTGGAAGCCGCCGTTCCTGCGCCTGCGCCTATCACCAGCGTCGCCGCCAGGAGGAGAATCGACAACACATAGGCGGGCACGGTCACCCACTCAATGAACCTCACCGACGACCGGCTTATCCCGTAGGCGCCGGCCATCCCGAAGAAAAGCCACATGAGCTGTGACTTGTATACGCGGGCGACAGCTGTCGGCGTGTCGGTCTGGCCGGCCGAGTAGACCATCGCAATTCCGAATGCCGACAGGAGAAGAGCAGTGATTACCAGGGGGTAATCAGCGACGATACGGCGCATCGAGCTCCTGCTACTGTCCCTCGAGATTCACTGTCGCTTCGCCAGTGAAACCGAGATACCGCCCGATGATCTTCGACGCAACCCGTGCTGCGAAATATCCATGCTCGCCATACTCGAGGAACACCCCGACGACGATCTTCGGATCCTCGGCAGGAGCGAAGCCGATGAACCAGGCGTGGTCTTTGTTCGGCGGATTCTGCGCTGTTCCCGTCTTCCCTGCTATCACAAGCCCTTGAATGTTGGCCGATGCGGCGGTTCCGCCCGCTGTCGTCACCCCTGCCATCGCCAGACGAAGACCCGCATACTGCTCCTTCGTCAGGTTCATGATCTTTTTCTGCTCGGGCTTCTTAGACACGACTTCCGGAGTCGAGGCCACACCTTCGTTGGCAAGTGCGGTATAGAACTTCGTGAGGTTGGCAAGCGTCTGGGAGTTCGGCCCCTGCCCGATCGCCATCGAGAGCGTCTCGGCATTGCTCCAGTTGGCGCCGAACCGGCGATTGAAGTACTCGCGAACATCGCGGGTCGGGAACCTCGGACGGTACTCGTTCGGCAGGTCGATGCCCGAGCGCGTGTCGAAGCCCATGTCGATTCCGCCGCCGACGAGCTTTGACAGTCCGATCTTGAGCCCGAGCTGGTAGAAGTAGACGTTGCAGGAGTGCGTCACGGCCCCCGCCAGAGTCAGGGAGCCATGGCCGGTTGTTTTCCAGCACCTGAAGTAGCGCCGGCCGTACTGGAAGCCACCGGTGCACGGGAGAGGCATGCGCTGGTTCATCTGAACCAGGCCGAGCTCGAGACCCATCGCGGCGGTGGCCAGCTTCCACGTGGATGCCGGGGGATACGTGCCCTGGATGACCTTGTTGAACAGCGGCCGCCGCGGGTCCTCCTGGAGCTCCTTCCAGTAAGCCGCAGGTATGCCGCCGGTGAACCGGTTGGAGTCGAAGCTGGGATGGCTGTACAGCGTCAACACGCCGCCGGTTTTCGGATCTATGGCTATCAAGCCGCCCGAGAACTGGAGAGAGTCGGTAAAGATCGCGGCCGCGTACTTCTGGAGGTCGAGATCGATGTTCGTCTTCATCGACGGGGCGCCGACCGGATCTTTGTCCGGCCTCGGGCCGGCGCCGGTCACGGGGCGGCCACGAGCATCCACTTCATCGAAGCGCTGGCCCTCCTGCCCCCGGAGGACGCTCTCGTACTGCTTCTCGAGCCCGCCCTTCCCGATTGTCTGCCCTGGCTTGTATCCGGCGAACTCCTCGAGATTCAGCTCCTTTTCGGAGATTTCACCGGTGTAGCCGACGAACGACGCGACTATCGATCCCTCGGGATAGAATCGCTTCGGCACTGACTGGATGATCAGGCGCGGGTAATCGATCCGGTGCTCCTCGAGAACTGAAACGACGTCGATCGACGCATCGGCAAGCACGACGGTGGGACGTGTCGGTGCGCGGTTGTAGCGACGGATGGCCGCGTTTATGTCGTAGTCGGAAAGCTGGAGCGTCTGCTGGAGCTGGCTGAGCGAGTGCCTGAGGGAATCGAGACTCGGAGCGGTGATCGATACGGAATACGCCGGCAGATTCTCGGCGATAATCTGGCCTTTCCTGTCGTAGATGATTCCCCGCGGCGCGGGGAGCGGAATCTCGCGCAGCCGGTTCTCCTCGGACTGCCTCTGGTAGGACTCGCTCTGAAGGACCTGGGCGCGGAAAAAAGCGCTCAGCAGCAGGACAAATCCAACCGCGAGCCCGACGGAGGTTATCCGGGTACGCCGCGCAATGTCGTTGGGATGGAAGCTCATACTCGGGCCGGCTCCAGCAGTGGCTTCATTATGAATAGCAGGAGGACACCCGCAACGGCAGTCGCTGCCGCCGAAAGAGGCGACCAGAGCAGGAGCTGCTGAATGAGCTCGACGCCGGCGAGCCGCTGCTCGACACTGAAGTAGATGACGTCGAACACCCACTTGCCGAGGAAGAAGAAGAATGCGTTGAGCGCGATGTTGTCGGCGAAGAAAACCGCCTTGAGCCACGACGCCAGATATCCCACGACAGTCATGGCCACGGCCCCCGAGCCGAGCGCATCCGGCGTCAGCGAATCAGAGACGATGCCGAGGAGGAGCCCGATTATCGCGCCCCACGCCGGCCTGACCCGGATCGCCGAAAGCAGGAGCGCGAGGACCAGAAAGTCCATCGGCGCCCGCCAGCCCAGGAGGGGCCGGAGGGTGTAGTGGAGCAGGACGAGGATCAGAAACGTCGCGAGCGCGCGGGCTATGCTGCCCAGATTCATCAGAGGCCCCTGGTCGGGCTCGACGGCCTCGACGCTGTATCGCGCTGGATTGAATCGCGGCGTATCGAGTCCCGCCTCGCTGCGTCGCGCCGTGCCGCTTCGCGGCGCCTGGCGGCTGCCGCGGCCGCGGAGTCGGTGAGAACCGGCGCGACTGGCGCCTGCCTCATGGTGTCGGGCATGAGCTCCGGCGGCAATCCACCGGGCACCTGTATCCCCTGGCTACGCTGCATCGTATCGAGGGCCGCGCGGCGTGCAGCTGCCTCGGCCAGCGCGGCGCTCCTCGCTGCCGAATCGCCTGCGACGACGATTCGCTGAGCGGCAGCTTCGGCCGCGGCAGCAGTGCTCCACACGGTCTCGAAGCCCTGATTCACCCTGTTCGACCTCAGGATCATCACTGCTCCAACATCGGCCGGGGAAACAGCCGGCCGGACGAGGTACGACCGGGCCCAGCCCTCCGAGGTACTCACCTCGGAAAGTACTGTCCCGATGGGGATTCCGCGGGGCCATACGCCACCGAGACCCGAACTCATCACCTGTGACCCCGGTGCGAGCTGGCTCCTGAACGGGATGCCGCGCAACTCCATCAGATATCCCGTCGTCGCGCTCGCGGCGTGAGCCTGCACGATGCCGAAAGCGGATCCATCCTCGGACATCGCGCTGACACGGAAATCAGGATGGGTCCAGATCATCGCCTCGCTCATCGTGGGGTCGACGGTCGTAACCATTCCGACGACGCCTTCGGGAGAAACAACCGGGCTGAGCCGTGTTACGCCGGCGTTCGAGCCTGCGGTGAGCGTCATTGTCGTGACATCTCTTATCCCGCGCCCGTGAATCGCCTCGGCCGGGACGAAGCCAAACTTCAGGCGGGATCCGAGCCCAATGAGCTCACGCAGCCGATCGTTCTCCGTTTCGAGAGCGCCGACCGTCATGGCGCGAAGCGCTACGCTGTCACGAATCGCCGTGCGCGCGTTGTCGAGCAGGAGCGAGCGCCGGCTTGCCTCGGCACGCTCCTGAAGCATCACGAGCGGCGCCAGGAAAGTGCGCCGCATCGAGCTTGCCACGGGGTCGCGAAGGTTGTCTGGCAGGCCGCGGGCGACCAGCGCGAGAAGTGCCGCGCCGGCGAGAACCATCAGATCAACACGACTGTTGCTTCGTACTGCGCGTGCCACTGCAAGTACCTCAGGTGGCCAGCACGGACCAGTACTTTTCCTCGTCGTCGAGGATACGGCCGGTTCCGCGAACCACGCACGTCAGGGGATCTTCATCCACGTGAATCGGGAGTCCTGTCTCCTGCGAGAGCAGAACGTCGAGCCCGCGAATCAGCGCGCCACCGCCGGTCATGACGATGCCGCGCTCGACGATGTCCGCCGCGAGCTCGGGTGGTGTAATCTCCAGGGCGCGTCTCACCGCGCCGACAATCTGCTGAATCGGTTCCTGGACCGCATCGCGAATCTCGGCCGAATGAATGCGGATGCTTTTCGGGATACCCGAAACGAGGTCGCGACCCTTCACTTCCATCTCGCGCTCCTCGCCGATCGGGTAGGCCGAGCCAATCTGGATCTTCACCTGCTCCGCCGTCGATTCCCCGATCAGAAGATTGTAATTCTTGCGCATCGACTGGAGAATCGCCATGTCGAGCTCGTCCCCGCCGGTGCGGATCGACGTGTCGCTGACGATGCCGGAAAGAGCGATTACGGCGATCTCGGTGGTGCCTCCGCCGATGTCTATGACCATGTTGCCGGTAGGTGTCTCGACGGGCAATCCCACGCCGATTGCTGCAGCCATGGGCTCTGCGACCATAAAGACTTCCTTGGCTCCGGCGCCGAGAGCAGAGTCGCGGACAGCGCGCTTCTCAACTTCAGTGATCCCGGATGGAACGCAAACGATGACCCGTGGCTTCACCTTGAATACGTGGTTCTCGATGATCAGCGCCAGGAAGTAGCGAAGCATCTTCTCGGTCACGTCGAAGTCGGCGATGACTCCGTCCTTCATCGGCCTCACCGCGATCACGCCTTCAGGCGTGCGCCCGAGCATGCGCTTGGCCTCGAGTCCTACCCCCTTGATCTTCTTCGTCTCGCGGTCGAGCGCCACTACCGACGGCTCGTTGAGAACGATTCCCTGGCCCTTTACGTAAATGAGCGTGTTCGCGGTGCCGAGGTCGACGGCAATCGCGTTCGCGGGGAAGAAGGATGTGTTCTTGAAGGGCCAGCGCATGAAGATCCCGTTGCTAGTTCAGAAATGAGTCGGCGTCTTTCAGAGGCAAGCCGAATGCCTCAGCGACCGCGGGGTACACAACCTGTCCATCTATTACGTTGAGTCCCTTGAGAAGCGGGACACTCTCCTGCAGCGCGCGCTTCCAGCCGAGATTCGCCAGCCGCATCGCATACGGGAACGTCGCGTTCGTGAGGGCGAGAGTCGATGTGCGAGGAACTCCACCCGGCATGTTGGCGACACCATAATGAATAACCCCATCGACCACGTAAGTGGGGTTTTCATGCGTCGTCGCCTTTATCGTCTCAACGCAGCCGCCCTGGTCGATGGCGACGTCAACGATGACTGATCCGGGTTGCATTGTGCTGAGATCCTCGCGGCGGATGAGCCGTGGTGCGACAGCGCCCGGGATGAGCACGGCGCCTACGACGAGATCCGCGGTCGAGATCTGCTCCAGGATGTTGTGACGATTCGAATAGATCAGCGTCACGTTGGCCGGCATAACGTCGGAGAGGTAGCGAAGGCGCTCGAGAGACAGGTCGAGCACGGTGACCTTGGCGCCCATTCCAGCGGCCATTTTCGCAGCATTGATTCCCACTACCCCGCCGCCGAGAATCACGACTTTTGCAGGGGCGACTCCGGGAACTCCGCCGAGCAGGACGCCGCGTCCGCCGTAGAGCTTCTCCAGATACTTTGCGCCTTCCTGGACGGCCATGCGGCCCGCCACCTCGGACATCGGTGTCAGCAGTGGCAGCTCGCGGCTGGGCAACTCAACCGTCTCGTACGCGATGCACCGTGCACCGCTGTCGATGTGGGCGCGGGTCAGCTTCTCGTCGGCTGCGAAGTGGAAATACGTGAAGATCGTCTGACCTGCACGCATCATCGGCCACTCGGGCGCGATCGGCTCCTTCACCTTCATTATCATGTCAGCTTCGCCCCACACTGACGCAGCGTCGGGGGCTATCTGCGCTCCAACGGAGCTGTAGTCGGCGTCGGTGAAGCCGCTTCCCTCGCCGCCTCCCTGCTGGACGAGCACAGTGTGACCCGCGGAAACGAGCGCTTCAGCGCCCGCGGGCACGAGCGCGATTCGATTTTCGTTTGTCTTAATCTCTTTCGGAACGCCGATCTTCATTTCGATTGCGTGAGAAGTTGAAATATCACTCCGCGCTTACCAGGCCGCGCGGGGCCCAAGGCTCAGAACGGTCTGTGAATCAGGTGAGTAAAACTCGCGACACACCTCGGCTACTGTCTCGCGGGAAATTCCGTCAACAATTGAAAGGAGCTCGTCCAGGGTGCGGTATTCCTCGTCGTACAACTCGGATCCCGCAGCCCTGTACATCCGGGAAGAAACACTCTCCAGCGAAAGTGTAATCTGACCCTTTAGCTGGCTTTTGCCAGCGGTCAGCTCATCCTCGGGAATCCCTTCCGTGGCAATCAGCCGGAGCTCGTCCCGAATGGCGTCGGCCGCCTTCCCTGCCGTTTCCGGTGCCGTGCCGACGTAGATGCCGTGGCTACCTGAATCCCTGTGAAACGACTGGAACGTGAACACCGAATAGGCGAGGCCCAGGTCCTCGCGAATTCGCTGAAAGAGGCGCGAGCTCATCCCGCCACCCAGCAGCATTCCGACCAGACCGAGGGCATGCCGGCGGGGGTCACTATGCGGCATCGTCGCCGAGCCGAAAACGATATGGGTCTGCGCCCCTTCGCGCTCCACGTGCCTGATGACAGGGGGCATCGCGACCGCCGGGGGCGGAGGCGATGGCGAGGCTGTCTTTGCGGGGATGTCGTCCCAGCCGGCGTCAGCCAGAATTCCGACGAGCTCGTCGTGCTCGATGTTGCCGGACGCCGCCAGAACCACGTTGCCAGGGTGATAGGCGCGGTCATGCAATGCGCGGAGATCGCCGGGCGTGAGCGCGGTG
>JBBQZF010000071.1:0-12123 GCA_038208015.1 Gemmatimonadales bacterium | reverse complement strand
CAGACTGCGTACGGTTTCGCCCTTCAGAAAGGCGACTCTGCTCCTGATCCGGATGCTTTGAGCATCCCCGGGCCGGTTCTCGAGCTACGGCGTGGCGAGCCCGTTCGCATCGTCGTGACAAACAACATGAATGAGCCGACTGGCGTTCACTGGCACGGCCTCGAGATAGAAAGTTTCCCCGACGGCGTTCCTGGTTTCAGCGGAATCGGCACACGCATCATGCCGCCGATCGCACCGGCTGATTCGTTCGTCGCCGAATTCACTCCGCCAAGAAGCGGGACGTTCCCCTACCACTCCCATCTGCACGAGCTGCGTCAGATCGGATCGGGAATGTATGGAGCCCTGATAGTAAGCGACGCGCCACGTGACACTACTCACGATCACGTGATCGTCGCGGGCGGCGGCGGCTTGCAGGTCTTCGAGAAAGACGGACCCTCATTCCTCCTGCTGAACGGACGCACCCGGGCGCGACCCCTTCGACTGACTGCCGGCGAGACGCATCGACTGCGAATCGTCAGCATTCACGCCGATAACATTCTCGGCTTCAGGCTAGGTGATGACTCGACAGTCGCGACATGGATGCCGATCGCACGCGATGGCGCGGATCTCCCACCGGGACTGCAGAAGGTGAGCACGGCAAAGCTGGATATGGGGCCGGGGGAAACTGCGGATTTCAATTTCACGCCGAAACGTCCCGGCCGGATGACTCTCGAAGTCTGGATGTGGCCAACAGGCCAGCGAGTTGTGATGCCCGTCATCATCTCGCCCCGGCAGGCTAAGTCACCTGTGGCGAGCCAATAGGGTAGCTCTCCGTCCCTTGATACTTGAACGGCTCAGCATTCAGCCCGCTGAGCCGTTCAGGTATTCATCACCAGGAACGCAGCGCGACGAGCATGTTGTCAGCGCGATTGTCGCGGTTCACATCGACAAGCTCGGCGACCGGCAACGATCCCGAGTTCACCATCAGTACCTGCGGCCCGGTCTGGTCAGCAACCCACATTCCTGTCAGCGGCTCGACAAGGCCGAGCGTCACGGCATGCAACGCGAGCCGGTTAAAAGTGTTGGTCCCGATTACGCTAGCAAGTGCGCTGCTGATCAAGTTCGTACCGAGGCTGCCACGCGAGAAGACGATGTCGCCGAGGTCGTCGGTTCTTCCCCAGCGATAGTCCTCGTACGATCCGATTCCGAAGCCCTTATCCAGGCACCACTGCCTCCCCCAGACCGGATGACCGGCGCCTGACCTGCAAAACGCCGGACTGCCTTCGCGCACATCATCGTCGAGCATGCCAACTCTCCACCGGCCGAGATCTCTCGCGCTTTCGTCGTCAAGAAGTACCAGCGGGTCACCGTTGCGATTGCGCAGACGCATCGCGTTTCCCACCTGATCGATCCGGATATCTTCGCCTCGGCCGCGCGCGAATGCATGCGAGACTGCGGCAGCCATGATCAGATCCTGTGCGCGACGACTGGAGGCGTAGTTGCGAACAGAAGCCGGCATCGACTCACGCGACGCCACGCGCGAAAATTTCGCGGCGCTTCCCCTGCCTCTGGAATCAGACGCTTTTCCGGCAGCGTTTCCTGAATTGCCGCGAACTTCACCCGAACGACCCGGCGAAGCTGTGTTCGCACCGCGATCGCGATCTTCGGAAGCCGCAGCTCCCTTGCCTTTTCCCTGGCCCTGTCCTTTTGCTTTCGACGGGGCGTTTCCGGCGCGGCCTTTATCCTTTGCTTCTCCGCCCTGTCCCTTGCCCTGCCCTTTCCCCTGAGCCGAGACATTATCCGGAGCCTGGCCAAGCGCTACCGCCACCGCTGCGAGCGTGATCGCGATTCTGAATCTGGTCATCGTTGCACCCTTGTCTGAGGCCGCCGGGTCGACGGCCGATACCATTGTTTAAGGCAAGGGGTCTGCCACCTGAGCGGACTTCTTCAGGGGAACTCGGAATTGGGGTCTATAGGGATTCGCATCGTAGAACAGCGTGCTATTGGCGGTTAGCAGCATTAGCTCTACAGCCTTTAGCCTTCCCACACTGCTAACAGCTACGAGCTGGTGCTGCCAACCGCAAAAAGCAGGCGAAGCCCGTGGCGTTTATTCCGCCCGCGCTGGAACCGCTGGGGGCTCGACAAGGGCGGCGACAAGTTCCCTGCAGAAATCAGGAATGTCTTCCACCACCCTTCCCCACACCTGATTTCCGTCGCGAAATGCCGGCGCGTCGACCCACGTTCCGCCGGCGTTCACGAGATCGTCCTTGATGCCAAGGGAACCTGTCACGCTTTTCCCTCTGACGATTCCAGCGGAAATCGCGACGAGACCGCCGTGACAGATGATGCCGATGACCTTGTTGGCCGCGTTCATTTCGCGAACGAGCGTAGTCACTGAAGCATAGCGCCGAAGCTTGTCAGGTGCCCAACCGCCTGGCACTACGAGTGCGAAAAGTTCGGCGCTCTTCAACGAATCGATTCGCACAGAAGGCGTAATCGTAAGGCCACCCTTGCCCTTGACCGGATTGAGGTCGAGTCCCGCTCCAAATACGTCCGCGCCTTCTTCCTTGAGTCTCATCAATGGAACGAAATACTCGAGATCCTCCACGCCCTCTCCAACCAGAACTGCAATCCGCTTCCCTGTCAGCCTCATCGTCATACCCTCGCGATTATTCCAAACTGTTGCCGTGCGTTACCCCGTCACATCCCGGGATCCGCTGAGTTTTGTGGCCCGACCTGCCAGCCGCCACTCTCCGCTGAATCTCTCCCTGTCGAAGTCCAGGCGCATGATTGCGAGGCCCGGCAGTTCCGGTAACCGAATCGCGTCGTCGCAGTCTCATGCGTCGAAGCGCATGACTTCAGTCGCTACTTGACTTCCTTCCAGGCGGAGTAGGCGCCGCTCGTTCGCAAGGTGACCGTGACCGGGCCGTTTGTCCGATTGCGCCAGAACCATCCGTGCATGCCGCCGAATGACGCGACCAGAACGCCGGTCTCCGCGGCTTTTCCCTGACCCTTGGCGTATCCGTAGTACTTGATCGCGGGGTCGGCGTCACGGTCGGCGTGCATATCGTAGTTCACCACGCCACCCTCGACAGACCATGAGTAGTCCACCCGCGCATCCTTTTCCATTGCGAGCTTGATCTCACGGCCCTGGTTGGGCTCCAGCGCTACGCGAACCGTATCGCTTCGGGTTGCCGGGGCAGTGGTCGGAGGCGTCACAACCACCGCGCGCGATTCAGGACGTGTCGCGACGTCGGGCGTTGCGGCGACGGCCCGCTCCGCGGAGTCGGCAACGGCCGCGTCGCGAGCCAGCTGCATCTTGATCTCACCCATTTCCTTGAGACCCGTGAGACGCCCGACCCCGGTCGGATCGACGCCATATTCGGCCGGCATAACGATGATGACCAACAGCGCGGCGGCGACGACGAGCGCGATCAGTGTCGACTTCAGCAGCGCCCGCGACGACCGCACTTCGGGGATGTGAATGTGTTCGGTGGTGGACATTGTTTAACTGCTCGGTGAGAGGAAATACCCGGCCACCTGATAGCCAGCGAGCAGGAACCCGAGGGCCATGAGAACGACATTCGCGCTGTAGGCGTGTCGCGAGAAGCTCGTAGTCCGCCGCCAATAGCTCATCGCGATCAAAATCGCGCTGAGAGCGAGCACTTGTCCGATCTCAACGCCAAAGTTGAACGCGATGAGGTTCGGAACGAGCCCATCCTGAGAGAATCGAAAATCGAGAATCTTTGTCGCCAGCCCGAAGCCGTGGAACAGGCCGAAAATCAGCGTCGCCGCCTTGGTGCTCGGCTGCCATCCGAGCCAGCGCTCGAAGGCGCCGAGATTGTCGAGCGCCTTGTACACGACCGAAAAGCCGATTATCGCATCGACGAGGAAGGCATTGACACTTATTCCCGTCAGCACTCCGAAGATCAGCGTCGTCGAGTGTCCGACCGCGAACAGCGTGACGTAAATGCCGATATCCTTGAGCCGGTACAGAAAAAAGATGACGCCGAAGAGGAAGAGCAGATGGTCGTAGCCGGTGACCATGTGCTTGGCGCCGAGATACGCAAACGGGAACAGGAGAATCCCGGAAACGGTCTGGATGTAGCCCGCGTCTCCCTTGGTGACACCATGGGCGAAAGCGGTGGCCGGAAGCGCGACCGATGTCACAATGAGAAGGAGCGCCGTGAGTTTCGGCGGCAGGTAGATTGGCAGTTTCATTGCGCCACAATCTGATGCTCCCGACGCTCCGGCGCGAGTCTGAATGGCCACTCCGAATTCAGCGTGCCTATTCAGCTTGCCGTATCAGCGTGCCGTATTCAGCGTGCTTGCGCGGCGGAATGACACGGGATAGGTTGGGGCCAATGCGCCGATCGACGCTCGCCCACTGCATGGCCCTGGTTTTTGGGTTCGCTACTGCTGTCGCGACCCCTGCGATGGCGGTGATGCATGGCCACGAGCACGGGGAAATGGCTGAACACGCTTCGTCGTCGCGTCATGCCGATGTTGCGGTTTCGCCCGTCGAGCATGAGTTGCACGGACACGCGACGGTCACCGCCGGGGTCGCCAGCCGCTCGAGCGCGCAAACGTTCGCCCATTCGGTCAGCGTTGTAAGCCTGTCGATCGAAGCGGATTTCCCGAGCCCGAAGCGGGCTTTCGTTCCGTCGAACCAGGCACCTCCCCACGCGGCTGAATTTCGGCCGACGCCCACCCGAGCCCCCCCCACGAACCGCTAGTCGCCCTGCTCGACGGTCATCGTTGAGCGTCGCTCATTTGCGCGCAAGTCATGCCGCGTGAGCCATGGTTGCTATCGTTCGCGCTCGGCAATTGGAGAGCGCTGCTCCCTCATCCTGAGAACTTTCATGTCGTTCAATATCTCCGCGCGCGGCAATGGCCGAGCGGCGAGCCGATTTGTCGTCCCGTCGGTTGGGCTGGCGCTGGCAATACAGTCCTGCGCGAATCCGTCGACGCTACCCACCACGGCCAGTCCGCGCCCGCTCGCTGCCGAGATTCCCGTATATCGGCCGACGGCAACGCCAGGCACTCGGCTGTCACTAGCCACTCCTACCGACTCAGTGTCCTTGCGCGAGGCCGTCGCCCTCGCGCTCCTCCGGAGTCCGAGTTTGGCCGCCTTTGCGTGGGAATCCCGCGCGAGCGAATCCCTGTTGTTGCAGGCGGGGGCGCGCGTAAACCCGGTGGTCGGGGTTGCAGCGGAAGACATCGGCGCTGGAAGCGCGGGCTCTGTGGGGCAGGCTGCTCAGCCCCAGACGACCGTGACCCTGAGTCAATTGATCGAGCTGGGCGGCAAGAGAACCGCGCGCCGAGACCTGGCAACGCGCAACCGCGACCTGGCCGCGTGGGACTATGAAACCGCGCGAATGGACGTGCTGACGCGAGTCACGCGTGCATTCATCGACGTGCTGGTCGCGCAGCGCCTGGTTGCACTCACCGAACAGACCACGCGACTGGTGAGCGAAGTACAGCAAAGTGTCGGCGCTCGGGTCGTGGCCGGCGTCGTATCGCCGATCGAGGAGACGAAAGCCAACGTGGCGCTAGCGGCGTCCCGAGTGGAGTCGAACCGCGCGCGCCGGTTGCTGGAATCGAGCCGGGCTCAGCTCGCCGCTGCGTGGGGCGCGCGTGACGCTTCGTTCGCGGGAGCCAGAGGCACGCTCGAGACAATCCCCGAGTTGCCGCCGCTCACTGCCTTGCGCGAGCTGATCGCAAACAATCCTGATGTCTCGCGGTGGAATGCCGAGATCGCGCAGCGCAGTGCGCTCCTGGCGGTCGAACAGGCGCGGCGGGTTCCCGACGTTGCGCTCGGGGCAGGATATCGTCGCTACACCGATACGCGAGTTGGCGCGTACGTCGTCGAAGCGTCGATCCCCCTGCCGATCTTCGATCGCAACCGCGGGGCGACCGACGCGGCGCAGAACAGACTGGGCAAGGCGTATGAGGAGCGCGGTGCCGTCGAGGCGCGCGCCTGGGCACAGCTCGCGGACGCGTATGGCGCACTTGCAGCCGCGCATGACGAGATCACCGTGCTTCGCGCGACAGTATTCCCAGGCTCGCAGGAGGCGTTCGATCGCATCAGCGAGGGGTATCGCCTTGGCCGGTTCGCCTATCTCGATGTGCTCGATGCCCAGCGCACCTTGATCGCTGCCGGGAGCCAGTACCTGCGCGCGCTGGCGGAATATCACAAAGCCGTGGCCGATATCGAACGGCTCATCGGTGCGCCGCTCTCGAGTGCTTCCAAATGAGTAAGGAGACTGTGGATATGAACGATGCAGGCAAAGATACCGGATCGAATCGCAACGCTGGCGCCGCGCGAGGTCAGGCGAACCTCCTTGATCGCATAAAAGGGTCGAGGTTTGCCATGGCGGGCGCGATCATTCTGATCGGATTGGTGCTGACGGGAGTCATCCTTTTCTCGAAACCGGACAGTGGCGGTGGCGAGGAAGGCGAGGCGGAGTCCGGCGCGCTGAGCTATGCACGCGGCCCGCAGGGAGCCAGGCTGCTCTCGGATACCGCCTTGCAGCTCGAGGTGACGATCTACGAAACGGGAGTCGAGCCGCATTTCCGCGTCTATCCGTATGACGCGGCGCTGAAGCCGCTGGCTCCGCGCGATGTCAACCTGCAAATCGAGCTGCACCGGCTCGGTGGGCGCGTCGACCGTATCCAGTTCCGCCCGGAGGCGGACTACCTCCTGGGCACGTCGGTCGTTGAAGAGCCGCATTCTTTCGACGTCAAAGTGATCGCGCAGGTAGGTGGCCGCCGTCACGAATGGACGTATTCGCAGATCGAAGGCAAGGTCCGCCTCGGCGCGGATCAGATGAAGAGCGCGGGAATCGTGATCAATACGGTCGGGCCTCGCCGCATGCTCACGACCCTCGAGCTCCCAGCCGAAATCAAGGCCGATGAGACGCGCCTCGCGCATGTCGTCCCGCGACTGTCCGGCGTGGTCATGTCGGTGCTCAAGAAGGAGGGTGATTTCGTTCGTCGCGGCGAAGTGCTGGCCGTGCTCAACAGCCGCGAGCTAGCGACTGCCCAGAGCGCGTATCTCTCGGCGGTGCACCGCGTGGAGTTCGCGCGCGTTGCCCTCCAGCGGGAGGAATCGCTCTGGAAGAAGAAAATTTCGGCCGAGCAGGATTACCTGGAAGCGAAACACGCCTTCGAAGAGGCCGCGCTCAGTGAGCGGCTCGCCGGCCAGATGCTTGTATCGCTGGGCATTCCACAGGGGACGGTGTCGCGGCTCCAGTCCGCCCCGCGCGCGAACATCGCGCGTTTCGAGATACGCGCCCCACTCGACGGGCGCGTCACCGAGCGAAACGTGACCGTCGGCGAGTCCGTGACGGCCGAGCAGGACATTTTTACGGTGGCAGACCTGTCGCAGGTTTGGGTCGATATCATGGTGCCCGCGAAGGATCTCGCGATGGTCCATGAGGGGCAGGAAGCCACGGTACTCTCTACCGATCTCGGCATGCAGTTGGCGGGGCGCATCAGTTACGTGGGCCCGATCGTCGGTCAGGAGACGCGGGCTGCAGTCGCGCGGGTCGTAATTCCCAATCCATCGGGAAGCTGGCGGCCGGGGCTCTTCGTCAAGGTGCAACTCGTTCGACAGGCGACGATGGTGCCGCTCGCGGTCGCCTCCGAAGCGATTCAGACCTTCCGCGATTGGCAGGTCGTTTTTGTTCGCTACGGCGACTGGTTCGAGGCGCGCCCGCTCGAGCTGGGGCGCACGGACGGACAGTGGGTCGAGGTGCTGAGCGGGTTGTTGCCGGGCGAACAGTACGCCGCAGCGAACAGCTTTGCCGTGAAGGCCGAAATCGGCAAGCTCGGCGCAACGCACGACCACTAGGGCGCCCCGATGCTAGAGAAGATTCTGCGTTTCTCCATTCGCCAGCGGTGGATGGTCATCATCGTCACGCTGGCGATGGGCGCGTTCGGCCTGTACAACTACACGCGGCTGCCGATCGATGCGGTTCCCGACATCACGAATGTCCAGGTGCAGATCAACACCGAGGCAGTCGGGTACTCGCCGCTGGAAGCCGAGCAGCGTGTCACGTTCCTGATCGAGACAGCGATGGCGGGCCTTCCGCTGTTGCAGGAGACGCGCTCGATCTCGCGGTATGGCCTCTCGCAGGTGACGGTGATCTTTGAGGACGGCACCGACATCTACTGGGCGCGGCAGCTGATCGCCGAGCGCGTGCAGGAAGTGAAGAGCCAGCTGCCTCCGGGAATCGAGCCGAGAATGGGCCCGATCGCCACGGGACTCGGGGAGATTTTTCTCTGGACCGTCGAAGCGAAACCGGGCGCGCTGACGCCCGAGGGTAAGCCGTACAACGGCATGGATCTGCGGACGATCCAGGACTGGATCGTCCGCCCGCAGCTAAAAATCGTTCCGGGCGTCGCCGACGTGAACACGATCGGCGGCTACACCAAACAATTTCACGTCACTCCGTATCCCGATCGCCTCATCTCCTACGGGCTCACGTTCAGCGACGTGCTCGAGGCGCTCGCTAATAACAACAGCAACGTCGGCGCCGGTTACATCGAGCGGCGCGGCGAGCAGTATTTGATTCGCGCGCCGGGCCAGGCGGAGGGATTGGAAGACATTCGGCAGATCGTCGTCGGGAACTTTCAAGGCACACCGATCCATCTCGATGCCGTCGCCGACGTGCTGCTCGGTAATGAGCTGCGCACGGGAGCGGCAACCGAAGATGGCAAGGAAGTCGTGCTCGGCACCGTGTTCATGCTGGTGGGCGAGAATAGCCGAACGGTGTCGACCCGCGTGGCGGCGCGGATGGCGGAGATCAACACGACCTTGCCCGAGGGCGTGGTCGCGAAGACCGTCTATGACCGCACGACGCTCGTTGACGCGACGATCGAAACGGTGCAGCACAATCTGCTGCTTGGCGCGTTTCTCGTCATCGCCATTCTGTTCTGGTTTCTCGGGAACGTGCGCGCCGCGATCATCACGGCATGTGCCATCCCGCTCTCGATGCTGATTGCGATCACTGGCATGGTGGAGCGTGGTGTCAGCGGCAACCTGCTCAGCCTCGGCGCGCTCGATTTCGGCATCATCGTAGACGGCGCCGTCGTCATGGTCGAGAATTGCATGAGCCGCCTCGCCGGCCGGCAGCGTGCACTGGGACGACTGCTGACGCGCGAGGAGCGGCTCGAAGTGGTGGCCTCGGCGGCGACGGAGGTTTGGCGCCCGACGATGTTCGGCCAGCTGATCATCATGGTCGTCTACCTGCCGATCCTCACGCTGACGGGGATCGAGGGAAAGATGTTCTTTCCGATGGCGTTCACGGTGCTGACGGCGCTCTTCGGCGCGATGGTTCTCTCCGTCACCTTCGTTCCTGCCGCCGTCGCGACCTTCATTACCGGGCGTGTTTCGGAGAAGGAAAGCGCTCCGGTGCGATGGGCTACGAAGGCCTACACCCCGGCGCTCGCCGCCGTTATGCGCAACCGCTTCACGACCGTAACCGCGGCGGTCATGCTGATGGTCGTCACCGGAGCGATGGCGATGCGGCTCGGCAGCGAATTCCTGCCAAGCCTCGACGAAGGCGATCTCCTGGTTCACGCGTTGCGGATACCCGGAACGAGTCTGACGACCGCGGTGGATATGCAGCACGCGCTCGAGAGAAAGCTCAAGACGTATCCCGAGGTGGCGTTGGTATTCTCCAAGATCGGAACCGCTGAAATCGCGACCGATCCCATGCCGCCGAGCGTCGCCGATACCTATGTGATGCTCAAGCCGCGGGAAGAGTGGCCGGACCCTGACCGCCCCAAAGATGATCTCGTCGACCAGCTCCAGCGCGAGCTCCCGTCGATGCCGGGGAACAACTACGAATTCATTCAGCCGATTCAGATGCGCTTCAACGAGCTGATCGCGGGCGTGCGCAGCGATGTGGCGGTCAAGGTGTTCGGCGACGACATGACGCAACTCGCGGAACTCGGGACCCAGATCGAGGCGGCGCTGTCTGCCGTGCCCGGCGCGGCCGATACGAAAGTCGAGCAGACCACCGGCCTTCCACTGCTCACCATCAATCTGAAACGGGCCGAGATGGCGCGGTTGGGACTCAACGTCGCCGACGTGCAGGAGCTCGTGGAAGTCGCGTTCGGGGGCAAGGCCGTCGGCGAGGTCTTCGAGGGCGATCGGCGTTTCGACATCGTCGTGCGTTTGCCTGAGCAGCTGCGTGTAAGTGTCGACGAGATGAGTCGACTGCCCGTGCCATTGCCGGCCAGCGCGCAGCGGAGTGGCGGCGGCGCGACGGGCGTCGTTCCGCTCGGATCGGTGGCGGACATCGTGATCGCTCCGGGGCCGAACCAGATCAGCCGTGAAAACGGCAAGCGCCGTGTGGTGGTGACGGCCAATGTGCGCGGGCGCGATATCGGGTCGTTCGTCGCCGACGCCGAGCGACAGATCCGCGACGCGGTCACGATTCCCCCCGGCTACTGGACGGCGTGGGGCGGACAGTTCGAGCAGCTCGTCTCGGCCCGGCGGCGCCTGGCGATCGTCGTACCGGTCGCGTTACTCCTCATTTTCGGGTTGCTCTTCGCGACGTTCGGAACCATTCGCGATTCCCTGCTGGTGTTCACAGGAGTTCCCCTCGCGCTCACCGGCGGCGTAGCCTTTCTCTGGTTGCGCGGAATTCCATTCTCGATCTCGGCGGCGGTCGGCTTCATTGCACTGTCTGGAGTTGCGGTACTCAACGGCCTGGTGATGATCACGTTCATCAACCGGCTGCGCGAACAAGGGCAATCCGTCGACGACGCCATCGCGAATGGAGCCGTCGCAAGGCTGCGCCCCGTGCTCATGACCGCGCTCGTGGCGGCGCTGGGCTTCCTTCCGATGATGCTAGCGACTGGCCGCGGCGCCGAGGTCCAGCGTCCTCTGGCGACTGTAGTGGTCGGGGGGATTCTCTCGTCGACCGCGTTGACCCTCCTCGTGCTACCGGTATTGTACCGGCTGTTCTCCCGCGATAACAAAGAGGCCATAGGATGACGCGTGAGTCGCTGATCACTCCTGCGCGCTGGTTCGAGATCGGTCGCATTATCGCCGTTGGAATCATCGTCGGCCTCTTTTACGCGGGCCTCGTTCCGCTGCCCGTGCTCCTCGTTGGCGTTGCGTTTGGCCTGTATCCGCTTGCGAAGACCGGAGTGATCACGCTGGTTCGTGAACGCCGGATCGGGACTGAGGTCTTCGTCACCGTCGCGACGACGATCGCGATGCTCGGTGGGGAGTATGTCGCCGGCGCGATTCTGATGGTGATCATCCTCATCGCCGAGTTGATCGCCGAGCTGAATACCGAGCGGGCGCGGGCCTCGATCCGGGGCCTGATCGGCACTGTTCCGACGACCGTGCGGGTTCGCCGCGCAGGGGACGAAGTCACTGTGCCAACCGCGGAGGTGCGCCCGGGAGACATCGTCATCGTCAAGGCAGGCGAGAAGATTCCCGTCGATGGCGTCGTCGCTGCCGGCGACGCGTCGGTCAATCAGGCGCCGATCACCGGGGAAAGCATTCCCCAGGAAAAGACGCCGGGAACGCCGGTGTTCGCCGGCACGATCGTCGAGCTCGGGGCACTGGACATCACGACGCGCGGCGTTGGAGCCGACACGACGTTCGCCCGCATCGTCGCTCTGGTCGAATCGGCGGAGGAACAGCGAGCCCCAATCCAGCGGTTGGCCGATCGCGTCGCCGGTTGGCTGATCCCCGCCGTGGCGGTGTTTCTCTTGATCGTGTGGTTCGTGACCCACGATCTGAAAATGATAATCACGTTGCTGATCTTCACGTCACCGGCGGAGCTTGGTCTCGCCACCCCACTCGTCGTCATCGCTTCCATCGCCCGCGCGGCGCGCAGCGGAATCCTTCTCAAGGGTGGCGTCTACCTCGAGGAGCTGGCGAAGGTCACCGTCATTGCGTTCGACAAGACCGGGACCGTCACGATCGGAGAGCCAGCGGTGACGGGCATCGATGTGTATGACACCGCGATGGAAGAAGCGGACTTGTTGAAGCTCGCCGCTGCCGCTGAGCGCCGGTCGAGTCACCCGTTGGCCAACGCGATCGTCGCGAAGGCGAGCGCGCTGAAGATCGAGGTGCCCGAGCCGACAACGTTCTCCGTCGTGAGAGGGCGGGGC
>JBBQZF010000070.1:0-12135 GCA_038208015.1 Gemmatimonadales bacterium | reverse complement strand
ACGAGATTGCGGGTCTGGACAGCGGTGTTCTCGGAAGCGGAGTCGGCGATGAACAGCAGGTGAACCGGCTTGTCGAGGACTGTATCGGCCGCGATGTGAATCACCGCGCCATCGGCTGCCATCGCCATGTTGAGCGCGCTGAACGCACCGCTCTCCGGCGGGCAGAGCTTCGACAGGTGCCGCTTCAGAAGTTCACTGTCGCGCTCGATCTCGGTCGCGAGGCTCGAGATCGTTACACCGGGGGGCATTGCCGCACCGAGGCCACTGACTGCCCGCCCGTTCACGAAGACGACAGTATGCCAATCCTGGCCGTGACCGAAGCGGGCTATAACGTCGGCCGAAACCTCGCCACCCTTCCGCGAGCGGCGGAGAATAGCATCGGCAATGGGAGCGACGCTGGTGAAATGCCAGTCCTCATCCTTCATCGTCGGAAAGCCGCCACGCTCGAACTCGGCAAGCGCAGAACGTCGGGCTTCACGGAGCCATCCCGGCTCCGTCGAAGCTGCATCGGCGGCCTCGAAGTCGAGGCGGTAGGCTTCGATCGATGATTCGGGCGCTGTGTCAGCGGCAAGAATCGCCGCCAGCTGGGCCGCTCCGTCAATCACCGAAGACGCGGCGTCGTTCACGCAGCGGCTCCGGGAATCCAGTCGTAACCCTTCTCCTCCAGCTCGAGCGCGAGCTCCTTACCGCCCGACTTCACGATCCGCCCGTTCGCCAGCACGTGAACGAAATCAGGCACGATGTAGTTGAGGAGCCGCTGGTAGTGCGTCACCACTATCGTCGCATTGTCGGGACGCCGCAGCGCGTTGACTCCCGCAGCGACGACCTTCAGCGCATCGATATCGAGCCCAGAGTCAGTCTCGTCGAGTATCGCGAGCCGCGGCTCGAGCACCGCCATCTGAAGGATCTCGTTCCGCTTCTTCTCCCCGCCGGAGAAACCGGTGTTGACGGAGCGATTCATCATCGCCGGATCCATGTCGACGACCTTCGTTTTCTCCTCCATGAGGTCGAGGAACTCGAGCGGATCGAGCTCCGTCATCCCCTTCGACTTCCTTATCTCGTTGTAGGCCGAGCGGAGGAAGTAGGCGTTGGTGACGCCGGGGATCTCGATTGGATACTGGAACGCGAGGAAAATCCCTTCCTGCGCGCGGACTTCGGGATCCATCTCGAAGAGATTCCGGCCGTCGTAAGTGACCTCCCCCTCAGTCACCTCATAACCCGGGTGCCCGGCAAGGACCTGGGCGAGCGTGCTCTTCCCCGAGCCGTTGGGGCCCATTACGGCATGAATCTCACCAGCGTTAACGGTGAGATCGATTCCTTTCAGTATTTCCTTTTCGCCAATCGATGCGCGGAGGTTTTTAATGTCTAGCAAGGTTGGGTGCCCTTATATATAGAGACTGCGAGGTTTTGAGTTCCCAGTTGTGAGTTCTCAGTTTCCAGTAACTGACAACTGTCAACTCATCACTGGAAACTCACCACTTCGCCGTTGTTTTTAGCCTACTGACCCTTCAAGTGTTATCCCCAGCAGCTGCTGCGCTTCAACTGCGAACTCCATCGGCAGCTCCTGAAAGACTTCACGGCAGAACCCAGACACGATCATCGACACCGCCTGCTCCGCGGAGAGTCCGCGCTGCCTGCAGTAGAAGATCTGGTCCTCCCCGATCTTCGATGTCGAAGCCTCGTGCTCCAGCGTCGCAGTGTTGTTCTGGACCTCGATGTAAGGGAACGTGTGCGCGCCGCACTCGTTTCCTATCAGCATCGAATCGCACTGCGTGTAGTTCCTTGCGCCCTCGGCGCGGGGAAGAATCTTCACCTGCCCGCGGTACGAATTGTTTCCCTTCCCGGCCGAGATGCCCTTCGAGACGATGTTCGACTTCGTGTTCTTCCCGATGTGGATCATCTTCGTGCCGGTGTCAGCCTGCTGCCGGTTGTTCACAACGGCGACAGAGTAGAACTCGCCTGTCGAGTTGTCGCCCTGGAGTATCACGCTCGGATACTTCCAGGTTATCGCCGAGCCTGTCTCGACCTGCGTCCATGAGATCTTCGAGTTCACGCCGGCGCACTTGCCGCGCTTCGTCACGAAGTTGTAGATGCCGCCCTTACCCTCCGAATCACCGGCGTACCAGTTCTGGACCGTCGAGTACTTGATCGACGCGTTGTCGAGAGCGATCAGCTCGACGACAGCAGCGTGAAGCTGGTTGGTATCCCGCTTCGGAGCCGTGCAGCCCTCGAGGTAGCTCACCGAGGCGCCCTCGTCGGCAATTATCAGCGTGCGCTCGAACTGCCCCGTATCAGCGCTGTTGATGCGGAAATACGTCGAAAGCTCCATCGGGCACTTCACGCCCTTCGGCACGTACACGAATGAGCCGTCGCTGAAGACAGCTGCGTTAAGGGCGGCGAAGAAATTGTCGCTGTGCGGGACGACAGTGCCAAGATACTTCTCGATCAGCTCGGGGTGGTTCTGGACCGCGTCCCCGAACGAGCAGAAAATCACGCCATACTTCGAGAGCTCCTCCTTCATCGTCGTGCCGACGGAGACGCTGTCGAAAATGGCGTCCACTGCCACACCTGCCAGGTGCTTCTGCTCGGTCAGCGAGATGCCCAGCTTGTCGTAGGCGCGGAGAAGCTCGGGATCCACCTCGTCGAGGCTCTGCAGCGGCGTGACGCTCTTCGGGGCCGAGTAGTAGATGATGTTCTGGTAGTCGATCGGCTCATAATGAAGGTTGCCCCAGTGAGGCTCCCTCATCGTCAGCCAGCGGCGATATGCCTTCAGCCGCCACTCGAGCATGAACGCCGGCTCGTTCTTCTTTGAGGAGATGATCCTGATCACATCCTCGCTCAGGCCGCGGGGGATGCTGTCAGTCTCGACCTCTGTCACGAAGCCGTAGGGATACTCTCGGTTGACCAGTGACTCGATTGCGCTACTCATCCCCTAACTCCTTGGCGTTACAGCACTTCGTGACATAGATTGAATCCTAAGTAAACTTGTCGGGATAGTCAAACCTTGACTCATGAAGGCTTCGAATTACTGGCGTCACTCGATGACATTCCCGCCGAGGGAGTGCTCGCCGTCACCAGGACGGACGGGGAGCGGATATGCCTTATCCGCAGCCAGAACCGGATATCGGCCGTTGCGAATACCTGCACTCATCAGGAGTTTGAGATGTCTCTGGGAGACGTATTGCCCGACGGAACCATCCAGTGCGCCTGGCACGGCGCAAGGTTCGACTGCTCGACCGGCAGTGTCGAACAGGGGCCGGCCCTGGAGCCGCTCCCGGTATTCGAGGTGAAGATCGATGACCGCAAGGTCTTCGTGGGGGCTCGCAAATGAGCTTCCGGCCCGATTTCCCGCTCCTGGCGTCGAACCCTGACCTTCATTACCTGGATTCCGCGGCGACTGCCCAGAAGCCCGCGAGCGTTCTCGACGCTATCCGCGACTTCTATGAGACCAGCTACGCAAACCCCCACCGGGGCGCCTATGCACTCTCGGTGGCGGCGACGGATCGCTACGATGCCGCGAGACGCCGGGTGGCCGGGTTCATCGGCTTGGCCGACCCGGACTGCCTAGTCTTTACCCGCGGCACAACAGAGGCGCTGAATCTCGTCGCCTACTCGTGGGGCCGGCAGAACGTGAAGGCCGGCGACGAGCTCGTCGTGACCGCCCTCGAGCACCACGCCAACTTCGTCCCGTGGCAGCAGCTTGCGATAGAGGCAGGCGCTACGTTGAGGATCTGCGAGCTGACGCCCGACGGGGAGCTCGATCTCGACTTCCTCGCGGGGCTTCTCAACGCCAGGACCCGAGCCGTTGCCATCAATCATGTTTCGAACGCGCTCGGGACGATAAATCCTGTCGCGGAGATCGTGCGGATGGTCCGCGAGTGCTCGAGCGCGATCGTCGTCTGTGACGGCGCGCAGGGAGTTCCTCACCTGAAGGTGGGTTTTGACGACCTCGGCCCTGATTTCTATGCATTCAGCGGCCACAAGATGTGCGGCCCGATGGGAATCGGGGGTCTCGCCGGCAGGCGCGAGCTTCTCGAATCGATGCCTCCGTTCCAGACCGGCGGCGACATGGTCGAGTTCGTTTACGACCAGGAAACGACATGGAATGCGCTCCCCCACAAGTTCGAGGCGGGAACACCTAACGCCGCCGATGCAGTCGGCCTTGCCGCGGCTGTCGATTACCTCGAGTCGATCGGGATGGACGAAGTGCTCCGCCACGAGCGCGCACTCATGACCGAAGCATCTGACCGGATGGCTGAGATCGACGAAGTGAAGATCTACGGTCCCCCACCCGAGCGGCGAAGCGGCGTGCTGAGCTTCACACTCGGCGACGTTCACCCTCATGATCTCGCGACGATTCTCGATGGGGAGGGAGTCTGCATAAGGGCAGGAAATCACTGCACCCAGCCGCTGATGAGGAGGCTCGACGTCAGCGCGACCGCCCGGGCGTCGTTCTATGTATACAACGACAGGTCTGACATCGACGCACTCATCGACGGCGTGAAGAAGGCAAAGGAGATATTCGGCCATGCCGCCGTCTGACCGCTCGGCGCAGATCAGCGCGCTGTATCAGGAGATGATCCTTGACCATTACCGGAAGCCGCGCAACAAGGGAGTGATGGAGAACGCCGATGTCTCGGTGCCGATGAAGAACCCCCTGTGCGGCGACGAGATCACACTTCACGTGAGATTCGGCGAAGATGCAGTCGAGGAACTTTCGTTCTCCGGACGCGGCTGCTCGATTTCCCAGGCCTCGGCGTCGATGATGACGCATCTCCTGAAGGGAAAGGACTTCGGCGACGTGGAGGTTCTCCGGAACCGTTTCCGCGACATGGTGATGGGCGACGATGCGGCGGCGCAGGATTCGTCGCTCGGGTCTTTGCGTGCGCTGAGCGGCGTTTCAAGGTTCCCTGCAAGGGTCAAATGCGCGCTTCTGGCGTGGAACGCCCTGGAAAGAGCGTTAGAGAAAGGGAGCGTCGCAAAAGAAATCGAGCACCCGGAACAAGAGGGCGCAGAGCCCTAATCACAGAGGCACAGAGCGCTGACACCACGCAGATGAGATACGAAAGCGCTTGGGTTTGGATTCTTGCAGGCATGTTGCTGTTACCAGGAATTGCTGGGGCGCAGCAGCGGGGAGACTCGGTCGCGGTGCGGAAGGCGGCGGAGAGGGCCCAGGTGCGGTTCGAGCGGATACGGAAGCTCAACCTTCCTCGAAGGGATTCCGGGCCGCGCGGCGAATGTGATGCGCGCATCGGGCGGTTCTGCCACTGGAATTCGGCAGACGATACCGTCGTCGCTCCAGAGCCCGCGAGCGTGCGCCGCGCAAAGCAGTCGCTGCTTGCCACTCTCGATACGCTCTCGCGAAGATCTCCGCGTGACGGGTGGATAACGGGGCAGCGAATCCGTTACCTCATAGAATCGGGTGACGATGCGACCGCGGTGACAGTCGCCCGTGGATGCCGCGCCGAGGAGTGGTGGTGCGACGGGCTGCTCGGGCTCACGCTGCACGAAGCCGGACAGGGGGCGGAGGCCGACAGCGCGTTTGCCCGCGCGCTGGCGGCGATGTCCGAGAGTGAGCGGTGCCGGTGGACGGACATGACGCCGCTTCTCGATGCAGCACAGAAGAAGCGGTACGGCAAGGTCGGCTGCGGGGAGAATGAGGAAGTAGCGGCGCGATTATGGTGGCTCGCTGACGCTTTCCACTCGCTTCCAGGGAACGACAGGCAGGCGGAGCACTTCTCGCGACACGTTATGGCGAGGATTCTCGAGCCGGCGCGGATCGTCTACAGCGTTTCGTGGGGCAACGACATCCGCGAGATGATCGTGCGATACGGCTGGGCGCGATACTGGACCCAGCGTACGGGAACGAGCATGGAACCATACGGCGGAGCAATCTCGGGACACGAGGCTACACCGAACTACCGCTTCATTCCTGTTTCGCTCGCGCTCGACTCGCTGCACGATCTCGACTTCGATCTCGATAACGCGCGCTCAGCCGAACGGTATGCTCCGGTGGCCGCGAATCGTCTCGCGGCCATCTCTCCGCAGGTCGCGCTCTTCAGGAGAGGCGACTCCGCGCATGTCGTTGTCGCTTACGACGTGAGCACCCGCAGGCCCTTTGATTCCGCGGACATCCAGTCGACGCTCGTTCTCGCGGCGGATCCGCAGTCGGCCGTCACATCGGCATCCGCACGATCGAAGGGGGCGCTTGCTGCAAGCATCGATGGCAGGCCGCACGTGCTCAGTCTCGAGGTGATCAGCCTCGACAAGCGTCATGCAGCTTGGAATCGCCAGGGTGTATGGCTGCCGGCGATTGAAGCCGGCTCCGTTGAGATATCTGACATCCTGCTTTTCGAGCCGGGCGACAGCCACGTCACCGAGCTGGAGGATGCCGTTTCCACCGCACTTCCAGGAACTACGGTGCAACGCGGGAAGACCGGGTTCTACTGGGAGGTATATGGCCTGGCAGCAGCGGACAGCGCTCTCCCGGTGTCGCTCACGCTCACTCCTGCGGGACAGAGCGTGATCCGGAGAATCGGCGAATCGATCGGGCTTGCACGGCGGATCACTCCGCTCAACATCGCGTGGCGGGATTCACCGGCGATGGGTGGCGTGTCGTCGCGGTCTGTCGTTCTCGATCTCTCGCTGGTGCCACGCGGGAAATACGTACTGAGAGTCGAAGCGAGGCCGGAAGGAAAGCCGCCCGCTGTTTCATCGAGGGCGATCGAAATTCAATAGGCGGCGTCGCTTCGGCCCGCGTAAACCCACAGTCCACGCGAGTCGTGAGTGTCCAGTTGTGAGTTTTCAGTTGCCAGTTTCTCCCTTCAACATTTCCGCTTGGACTGAAAACTGATCACTGAAAACTGGACACTCATGACTCGCGTGGGCTTGGCTCCTATCGTCCCACGCCGCGCCGGGAAATCAACAAAGACACCAGCGTTCCGACGACCAGCGCGACCGCGTACCCAAATGGCGCACCCGCAGCGATAAGCCCGGTCAGGACAACGACAAAGAATGATCCTCGATCCCCCGCCTGATCCCGGATCAGGGACATTAGAGCGACTCCCTCGAACAGGAGCAGTACGCCGAGCACCGGGAGCGGGAAGATCTGAACTACCTGCGCGAATCCATTCGCGAAAAGCAGCCCGAGAATGAGAAAGAACGAACCGTAGATCACCACGCTCCCGCCTGTGCGCGCGCCGAACATGTGGTGTCCGGCGAGTCCACCCGAGCCGTGACATGTTGGCACGCCGCCGAAGAACGGGTTGACGATGTTCATCAAGGCGTATGTGAGGCTCAGCCTGCCAACCGTGATCCCGCGTGCGGGAAAGAGGTCGCTCGCAAGCTGTCGCGTGGCGAGAATCGAGTTGCCCAGCGACAGGGGAATCTGCGGTAGTGCCAGAATCACGAAGCCCGACACCACGGCGTCCCATGAGACCGGCCGAACTTCCGGGAGCGACAGGCCGAAAGCATCCCTGAAATCCGCTCCCGACAGCTTGAACACCATCGCGTAAATGACGCCGAGTCCGATCACTGGAAGCGCCGCCGGGAGCCGGCGATTTCCAAGAAGCGCGATCACGATGATGAACGCAACCGCGGCGAGGATGGCACCGCGTGCACCATCCGATGGCATGTAGTCGCGCGTCGCGAGCAGCGCGAGCTGGATCCCGAGCCCGAGCTGGAGACCGCGAACCACAGCGACCGGAACCGTTCGCGCGAGCCACCCGATGGCCCCCGAAAGAGAAAGAGCCAGCATCACAAGCCCGACCGCCAGTCCCCCTCCGTACAGCATCTCGGGCGCGACCTGCTGCGTGATGACTATCACGGCGACCGCCTTGAGCGGCTGCACTGGCATCGGGATCCTGTACACGAACGCCGTCACCAGCTGCATCAACCCGAACATCACGAGCACGCTCGCGCTGTGAAGCCCGGCGGCGAGTATCATCCCCGCCACCAGCGGCAGGTCCGTCCCTATGTCACCGAAGGCGCCAGCGAGCTCGTTGCGGTCGAACCGCACGCCGCCGCGTCCCTCCGCCGCTTCGACCGGTGGTTTCACATCTATATTGTACGACTACATCGGCACCCGGACTACATGACTGACTTCACCATAGAGATCGACAACGCATCGAAGCGCTACGCCGAGCATGTGGCAGTGCGCGACTTGTCGCTTCGCGTTCCCAGGGGCGCGGTGTACGGGCTTCTCGGTCCCAACGGTGCCGGCAAGACGACGACGATCCGGATGATCCTCAACATCATCGCGCCCGACTCGGGCTCGGTGCGAATACTCGGTCGGCCGTCGAGCGATCGCTCCCTCACCGACCACATCGGTTACCTGCCCGAGGAGCGCGGCCTCTATCGCAAGATGCAGGTCAAGCGGGTGCTGAGGTTCCTCGCCGAGCTCAAGGGACTCAAGCGGGATGTAGCCGATCGGCGAATCGACGAATGGCTCGTCAGGCTCGACCTCAAGACTCCCGAAAAAGACTGGGGCCTGTCGAAGATCGACGAGCTCTCCCGCGGAATGCAGCAGAAGGTGCAGTTCATCGGGACGCTGCTCCACGACCCCGACCTGGTGATCCTCGACGAGCCGTTCAGCGGCCTCGATCCCATCAATGCGCAGGCCCTCAAGGACACCATGGTCGAGCTCAAGCAGCGCGGCAAGACGATAATCTTCAGCACCCATCTAATGGACAACGCCGAAAGGATGTGCGACTCGGTCTGCATCATTGCCCGGGGGGAGAAGGTGCTCGACGGACCGATCGCCGACATAAAGACCGGACACGGATCGCGCAATGTCGCGCTCGGCCTGAACGGAACGCCGTCTACAGCCGTCGGTGCGGTGCTTTCGGACAGGTCGCTGGTGCATCGGGTCGACGACTCCAACCGCTACTTCGAGATTGAGATGGCGAAGGATGCAGATCCGCAGGCGCTCCTCCATCGCATCATGGCGACTGGCGCGTCGATAAACAGGTTCGAGATAGTTCATCCGTCGTTACACCAGATATTCCTCGAGAGAGTCGGTGCCACAGGCGTGGAAGTGGGGATGACCGGACATGGCTAAGCTCTGGGCGATAATCAAGCGTGAGTACCTGGAGCGGGTGCGTACGAAGTGGTTCATCTTCGCGACGGTTTTCGGCCCCATCTTCTTCGGCGCGATGATAATCATTCCCGCGGTGCTGGCGAAGCGTGGGCAGGCTACGGCGGAGTTCAGCAACACGCGCATCCTCGATGCGACACAGAGCGGCGTCGGCCGGCGAATCGCCGAGGGAATCGCCCGCACGCGACCTCCGGGTTCGAGCGCGCCGGAGGTCATTCTTGTCCCTCCGAGCGCGCTGTCGCAGGCGGAGAGCACCGCGACGCGGCAGGTGATGGCAAAGCAGTTGAGCGGATACCTTGTCGTCAACGTACAGACTCTCGACGGCGAAGGAATCAAGTACGCCGGGCGCAACGCGACATCCCTCGGCGACATGGAGCGGATGCGGACTGTCGTCAGGGATGCGCTGCTAAGCAGGCGGCTCGAGGATGCGGGAATTGATTCGAGCAGGGTGCGTGACCTGACATTTCTCCCGTTGCGGCTGAATACCGAGCGAATTACCGACAAGGGGCGCGGCGGCTCTGGAACCGTGAGCATCATATTCGCCGGCGCGATCGCCTTCCTTCTCTACATGTCGATCGTGTTGTATGGGCAGAACGTGTTGAGGGGCGTGCTGGAGGAGAAGACGACCCGCGTCGCGGAGGTTGTCGTCTCGAGCGTTTCGCCGGAGACGCTGCTGGCGGGGAAGATTCTTGGCGTCGGTGCGGTGGGTCTCACCCAGCAGATCCTCTGGGTGATAACGACAGTCATAATGTTCAAGCTTCGAGGTCCGCTGCTGGCAAAGTTCGGGATAAGCACGATGCCTTTCGCGCTTCCTGAGATCTCATTGGGCCTTGCGCTGCTCCTTCTCCTGTTCTTCGTGCTGGGGTTCATCTTCTATTCGTCGCTTTACGCGGCGGTCGGCGCGTCGGTCAACAGCGAGCAGGAGGCTCAGCAGGCTGTTCAGCCGATGCTGATCCTGCTGGTGGCGACGGCGATTTTCATAAATCCGATACTGATGAACCCGACGTCGAAGCTGGCAGTCGTGATGTCGCTGCTGCCGTTTTCCGCGCCCATCATCATGCCGCTGCGGCTCGCACTCGGCAGCGTTCCGTGGTACGAGTTGGCGGGGTCGTTGATCGGGGTCGCTCTCGCGTGCTGGGGCGCGACCTGGCTGGCGGCGCGGATCTACCGGGTGGGCCTGCTCATGTACGGCAAGCGGCCCACTCTCAGGGAGATGGTCCGCTGGCTTTCCTACAGTCGCTGAATTAGTAGCGTGTCGCTACTAATTGGCGCAATATCTGTCGAACGCGCCGACGAGGTCCTGGGCGATCTCGACGGAGGTGCGTCCCTCGATCTGATGCCGCTCGAGCATGAAGACGAGCTTGCCGTCCTTGAGCAGCCCTATCTGCGGCGATGAAGGCGGGTAGCCGGTGAAGTAGCTCCGGGCCCGCTGGACCGCCGGAACTTCCATCCCCGCGAAAACTGTCGTGAGATTGTCGGGCTTGACCGTATGCTCGAGGGCCTTCGCGACTGCGGGGCGCGCGTTACGGGCGGCGCATCCGCAAATCGAGTTGACGACCACGAGAGTCGTTCCCATCGTGTCCTTCAGTTTCTCATCGACCTGCTCGGGTGTGAGAAGTTCCTCGACGCCGAGCCTGGTGAGCTCTTCGCGCATCGGCGCTACCATTCGTGGATCGTACATCGTTCTCCCTGCTGTTGTGTGTTGCAGTGCGTGTGACTGAAAGATAATCGCGCGCGGGCGTCCTAACGGCGACGGCGCTCTACGAAGTCCTCGCCGGGCATTCCCGACCTCACTGTTCCCTCGCTCCAGGCGGCGTGCTCCCGGCGGAGGAGCAGGTATCGGACCCATTTTACGACGGCCGCGAGAAGCAGTGCGAAGAGCGAGATCACGACGATCCGCCATCCCATGGTTCGCACGAACATCATCGGCCAGTCGTGGAAGTGGGCGGCGCCAGTTCCAAGCGGCTCGCGAGCCAGGGCGATGAGGACCGCGCTTGCGAGCATCTCTGCTGCGCCTTCAGCCGCGGCAAACACCGGGGCCCGCCAGAGCCAGTCCCGCAGTGGAAACCGGCTCAGGTGAATCGACACCATCGCGAGGAGGAAAACAGCGGCGATCGTAAGGGTGACAGCGATGTACGTCCCGCTGGGACTTTCGGACCGGCTCAGCACCATCGCCCGGTAAATCCGCGAGATGATGCCTGTGACGAGAGCCATGTCGACAAGCGAGCGGGCGAGTTTTGCAAATGCTGCCGGCTCTCGCTCCCTCAATCCGCTCGCCAGCCGCTGCCGCAGCCGCTCGCTGTTCTGACTCGCGATGAAATCGCGCATGCCCAGAAGCTAACTAGAACACTGCCAGGGGGTTGATCAGTGAGCCTGACCCACCGCGAACGGGCAGCGGTGCGGCGACGAAGAGGAAGGTCCACTGGCGGCGGGTTGCTACCTCCTGCGCAAGATCCTCGAGAGCGAGGTTGTCCATCAGCGGCATGCCCATAGCGGCGAGTGCAAGCTGATGAATCGGGTCCGAGACACCGGGGACTAGCGAAGGATAGTGCTCGCTGGAGGCGTCACCGCCGAGCGCCGCCACCCCGCGAGCGTGTAACCAACGGGCCACGTCAGGATGGAGACCAGCCACACCCGTCAATACTCGCCAGGCACCGATAGCCTGCTCCCGCGCACCTCGTCCTGTGCGAATCAATACCACGTCACCCGGCGCGACCCGCACACGGGTGCGGCGCTCCCACGCTGCCAGATCGGCGGTGGTGACAATCGCATCGGCGTCGAGATAGGGAACACCGCGGAGCCACGGGATGTCTATCAACACACCGCGGGTCAGGATGCCGGCCCGCATCGTCTCGATTCCCAGCCTACTGGTGCCCGTTATGGAATCGATGCTGGTGTCAGGATACCGATTGTAGAGATACCCGTCAAAGGCCGTGTGCGACAGCGCATCGATGTGACTGAAGGCCCAACCATGCATGGGTAGTGTCGGTGCGTCCAGGAACCAGTGAGTATCACCGTCGCGGCCCTGATAGAACTGCACC
>JBBQZF010000069.1:0-12401 GCA_038208015.1 Gemmatimonadales bacterium | reverse complement strand
AACCTGTCGCCGCTCGAGGTCGAGCTTCCGTGATGCGCGACCTTCAGGACATCGGCGGCCAGATCGGCCCGCGCATGATCGAGCAGCCATCCCTCCTCCGCCTGCTCCGCATCTCCCGTCAACAGGAACCGTGCCGATCCGTACTCGATGAGCGCGATCGTGCTCGCTTCGTTCGGGTCGGAGAGCGACATCGTCCAGACCGAGTCCGGCGCCAGAAATCTCACCACCACCCCGTCGACGGCCATCACGTCGCCCGCCTGCACGCGGTTCCACTCGATCCCCGCGGCATCCGCGGCGCGCAGCGTCTCCTCGTACACGGCGCTTCCCTGTGGAAAAGCCGAGTCCCAGAATTCACGGGGGCGAAGGCCGCGTATTACCGAGACTGCGCCACCCACGTGATCGAGATGCGCGTGAGAGAGTACGAAAGCGCGGACCTGTCCTCCCCTGCTCTTCACGTACGGGATAATCGTGCTCCTGCCCGCATCGCCGGTCTTCCAGGCGCGCCCCGAGTCGAAGATTATCCACTTTCCCCGATCGGTTCTCACGAGTATTGCATCGCCCTGGCCCACGTCGAGCACGTGCATCTCGACGCCCCCGTGATAAGGCGCTGGAAGCGCGGGAGCCCAGGATGCAATGCAGAGAAACCCTGTCGCCACGATGACCGGGCGGGCAGGATACCGGCTCGCCGTCGCGACAGTCAGCGCGACAACTGCTACGCCTCCCGATACGACCGTCGCCAGCGACGGAACGACCGCGACGGACGACCCGGGGATCGACGCGGAAACAGTCGCTATCATGTCGAACGCCCTCAGCAGCGGCCGCGAAGCGTCGGCAAGAAACCAGGCCACCGGATCCAGCGGCGCGACAAGCAGCGTGAGAAAGAGGAGCGGCTGAAGCACCGAGACAACGGGCCCGGCAGCGAGATTCGCGAGGGGCGCGATGATGCTTATGCGACCGAAGTACCATCCGATAATTGGCGCAGTGATTATCGTCGCCACAATCGACGTGACCAGCTCGCGGCCGACGTGAAGCTTCCACCCTTCCAGTCGCTTCCTCAGCAAGCGCCTGGAGAGCGATCCGCTGGCGATCATCCCGGCGATCCCGACTACGCTCAACTGGTATCCGAGATCCAGAACCGTTCGCGGAGTGACGAGGGGCACGAACGCGCCGAGGGCCAGGCCGGCCCACGGCGACGTAGGGCGCTGGGTGAGCTTCGACGCCGCCACTCCTGCCAGCATGACCGCCGAGCGCACCGCTGGCGGCTGGGCTCCGATTATCGCCACATAGATTCCGGTAACAAGCACCGCGAGTATCGACGCAGGGACGCGCGGGACACGGAGGGCCTGCAGCAGCAGGATCACCGAGCCGGCGATAATCGCCACATGAAGCCCGGAGATCGAGAGCATGTGAATTATGCCCGCGCTGGCGTAGCGGTCGCGCATCTCCGGGGGGATCCGGTGCTGGTCCGCGATCAGGAGCGCCCGGGCCATCGGCGCATCGTCGGCGAAGACCCGGTCGATCGCACTGGCGGCGCGGTCCCGCGCCGCGTCGAGCACTCCCGAATCGGTGGCGGCCGCGCCGCTCGAGCGCCGTTTCCACTTGTCGACCGGGGGAGTTGTCGCCGCAATGAGAGCAGCGGCCACCATCAGCATGGCGAGTGCGGCGAGCCTCGCATTCCTGCTCACCGCACCGCACACGGCGAGCGGAACTCCCACCGCGACAGGCAACCATACGATACCGGCAAACGCCGTCAGAAGTCCGGCGGCGAAGAACAGATATGCTGCAGCAATGAGTGGCACGCCGGATCATCGTCTCCAGATCCGGCACAACTTCAACCGCTTCAGCGCATCAGCAATGAATGGGTTGCGCAGCCGCCATCGGCAGGGCAACGCGATCCCGCAGGACCGCTCCGGTGAATGTCGATCCGGTCGTCCCGGTCAGCTCGACATTGAGGTAGCTCCCGATCAGGTCCGCATCACCCGGGACGATCACAGTCTTGAAGTCGCGCGTCCGCGTCTGGAGCAGCCCGCCGCGGCGCGCTTCCTTTTCCACGAGCACCTCCCGCCTCTGACCCAGAAGAGAGAGGTTGCGGTCGCGCGACCCGGCGCGAACGGTCGATATCAGGCGGCCGAGACGTTCGCTCGCGATCTCATCGGAGACAGTCTCACTTGCAGGCATTCTGGTGGCAGGTGTCCCTTCCCGCGGCGAGAACTTGAACGTGTATGCGTCGTCGAATCCAACCTCCGCGACCACGCTCAACGTTTCCCCGAAATCCTCCTCCGACTCGCCGGGGAATCCAACGATGATGTCAGTCGTGAGAGCGAGGCCCGGAATGGCCGAACGAAGCCTCTCGACGCACTCGAGATAACCTTCGCGCGTGTAGCGGCGAAGCATCCTCTTCAGCACCCGGGTTGAACCTGACTGCATAGGAAGATGCACGTGCTCACAGGCTGCCTCAGTGTCCGCGAGAGCAGCTATCACCCTGTCGCTGAAATCGTTCGGGTGCGGACTCGTGAAGCGCAGCCGCTTAAGTCCCGGCACTGACCCCACGGCGCGGACGAGATCCGCGAAGTCGTGAGCTCCGTCGTTGTAGGAGTTCACGGTCTGGCCGAGAAGGACGACCTCGGACATGCCCTCCGCGACAACCTCCGCCGTTTCGCGAACGACCTCCGCCAGCCGGCGACTTCGCTCGGGACCGCGTGTCGTTGGAACGATGCAGTACGTGCAGCAATAGTCGCATCCGCGCTGCACCGGGATCCATGCCTTCACCCTGTCGAACCGGCGCGGCTTGAAGTCCTCGTAATGTTCCTCGAGGTCGAAGTCCGTCGCTGCGGCTCTCTCACCGCGGCGGGCGTTCTCAACCAGCAGCGGAAGCGAGCGGTATCCATCGGGTCCGACCACGAGGCTCACGTGACGCGCGCTCTCCAGTATTCTCGGGCCGAGCCGCTGCGCCATGCACCCGGTCACGCCGAGCACGGAGTCCTTCTTCATCCGGCTCTTCATCTCCCCGAGCCGTCCCATCACGCGCTGCTCGGCGTGTTCCCTTATCGCGCAGGTGTTGACAAGGATCAGATCCGCCGAATCGGGAGTCTCGACCTGGGCATAACCGGAGTCAGCGAGCTTTCCGAGTATCAGCTCGGAGTCGCTCACGTTCATCTGGCAGCCGTAGGTCTCGATGTAGACAGTCGAATGTTTCGGAGTCGTCATGCGGCGGTCGCGGAAAGCTCGCCGTCGCCGCCGAGCACGCCCCGGAAACGGGAGCGGCGCGGAATCGTGCGATCGGGGAGTGAGACCGAAAGATAATCCTCGGTGAGTCCCCTGCCCCTCTCGGTGACGACCACGTCACACGTTGTGCCCCGCCGTGACCCCGCGTACGCAACAGCTTTCGCCTGTGCAAGCCCGCGCAACTCGGCCGCGCGCCGCCGCGCGACAGCGCCGGATACCGGACCGGAGAGCCGCGTTGCGGGCGTGTCTGGTCGCGCAGAGTACGGAAAAACGTGAAGCGACGTGAACGGCAGCCTTTCCACGATTCTCATCGTCGCGAGATGGTCAGCATCGGACTCACCGGGGAATCCTGCGATCACATCGGCAGACAAGGCGAACACCGGCCGGTGGCGCGTGAGTCGCAGGACGGCGTGCTCATACGCGGAGGCGTCATACCAGTTGCGCCCCATCCTCCGCAGCACTGCATCCGATCCCGACTGAAGTGGCGCATGAAGGTGAGGAGCGAGTCGCGAGGGATCGTCGAGAAGCAGCCGCACAAGCCTGTCATCGACCTCAGTGGCTTCGACCGATGAAAGACGGAACCTGACCGTCGGCACCTCAGTGACGAGCAACTCGACGAGCGCGCCGAGTGATGAGCCTGTGTCGCGTCCGTACGTTCCGATGTGAATGCCCGTAATGACTATCTCGGGGTGGAATTCCGCGAGCTTCAGCGCCTCCGCAACGAGTGACGTTGCCTGACGCGAGCGGTTTGCCCCGCGCGCGCGGGTAGTCGCGCAGAAAGTGCAGTGTTCGTCGCAGCCATCCTGAATCCGCAGGAGCGCCCTCGCGCCCGATTGCACGCCAGCGATTGCGGGTGAGTCGCCGATTCCAAGAGCTGCTGCCAGGGCTGTGATATCTGCGCCGGGTATGACCGCGTCGACGGAAGGGAGCGTTGCAAGCGGGGAGATGCGCTCATCGCGGCCTGCGACCCCTGCGGCGCACCCCGTGACTACCGTGCGGATGGACGGATTCATCCTGGCCGCGCTGCGAACTCCCGACCGCAGATCCGCTTCAGCCTCGGCGGTGACGGTGCAGCTGTTGAACACGGCGATGTCCGCATCACCGGGCGTTGTAGCCTCCTCGATGCCGGCGCCCGCAAGCAGGGCCCTAACCGCCTCGGTGTCGTATTGATTCGCGCGACAGCCGAAGGTGCGCAGGAACACTTTCATCAGCTGGAGTGCGTGCCCCGGATGCGAGCTTTGCCGGACGCGGGTCCCGGGGGTGGCGCGACGGCAGGAATCGGAAGCTGGACGTGGAACGAGCTTCCCTCTCCCTCACGGCTTCGCACCCAGATCATGCCGCCATGAAGGTCGACGACAAGCTTGCAGAACGTGAGGCCAAGCCCCGAGCTCCTGACACGCGGCGCGACCGGTCCGGCAACCTGGCCGAATTTCCTGAAGATCACCTCGTGATACTCCGGGGGGATCCCCGGTCCGTTGTCGGTGAAGGTGAAGAGCACTGATTCGCCGGCCTGCCTCGCGGTTATCACAAGCTCGATCGGCTCCGACGAATGAGTCACAGCGTTCTGAATCAGGTTGGAGAAGACCCGCTTCAGCAGTCCCTTGTCAGCGTGGAATACCGGCGTGTCGTCGTCAACTCTCACCGTCACGACTGTCCCCTCCTGCTGGAACCTGTGCCGCCATTCGTGGATCAACTCGCTCACCAGCGCTGCCGGCGCTATCGGCTCAGGCGTCAGCGTGACGGCTGCCTCCTCGATCCTCGCCACCTCGAGGATATCCTCAATAAGCGCGAGCAGGTCCTCGGACTTCCCCTCTGCTTCCCCCACCGCGCGCCGCTGATCGTCGGTCATTTCACCGAAGACGCCGTCCCCGAGCAACTCGAGTGTCGCAAGAACGGAGGTGAGGGGGCTCTTCAGGTCGTGCACGATCATCTTCATGAGATCGTCCCGCACCTTCTCGAGCTCCCTCAGCTTCCGGTAACTGTTCTCGAGAGCGTCCGTCGCTGCCTTGAGCTTGAGGAGACTGCGCACGCGCGCGCCGAGCACGAGGCGGTTGTGGGGCTTGGTAAGAAAATCGTCGCCGCCGGCTTCGATTCCGCGCACGCGATCGCTCGTGTCGTTCATGGCTGTCACGAAGATCACGGGAATCCGCGACGTCCGCGGGTCGCGCTTGATCCGGCGGCAAACCTCGAAGCCGGTCGACCGGGTGTCGACGCCGAGGTCACCCGATGGCATCGACACATCGAGAATGCAGAGATCGGGGTTGTGCTCGAAGCATGCATCGAGCGCCGACGGGCCGTCCTGCGCGCCTATGGTCCTGTATCCGAGAGTGTGGAGCTGGTCGAACAGAAGCTCCACGTTCGCCGCAACGTCATCAGCGACGAGAATCAGCGGGCCCGATTCCCTTCCCGGATCGGACATCAGCTATGGCCTGACGCGGAGCCCGAGGCTGAAAATGTACGCGCGCTCACTGGCATCAACCGTTGACAGCTTCGGTGAGCGTGAGGCGCGTTCGACCGAGAGGTCGAACATGGCGCGATTGCGGAAGAACTGGGCACCAAGTCCACCCCCGAACGAAAGCTCGTCGATCTCGCTGCCGCCGGCCAGGAATGGAAGGGTCCTGTAGCGCCCGCCAAGACGAAGCACAGTCTGCCTCGCCGCAATCCGCGGACCGAGCGCCTCGATGCCGAGGCCTCCTTCCCAGCCATCGACCGCGATTGCATCGGCCGAGCCAAGCCCGTTGAGGCTCGACCAGTTATCCCGCGACACCTGCGCGGAAATGCTCGTTCCCGGGATTCCCCCGTAAGTAATCGCAGCGCTGTATCTGTCTGGTATGTCAGCCTGCGAGACCGTGCTGTCTCCCGCCTTGGCGTCGATCCCGAACCCCTTCCGCGCCGCCAGTGCGAATCCGAGTACGCTCGACGGCCTCAACACAGCGCCGGCAGACGCAGCGAATCCCGTGAACCCAAGGGTGGACACCTGCGAAATCGGAGTGAAGGCCGGCTGGTCGGGGAAAGACTGCGTAAAGAACATCCGGTTCTGACCGACAAAAACATGACCTCCGAAACCGATCTGCACTTTCGGGCTGGCTGCATACCCGACCGCAACGCGCACATCGTTTATCGCGCCGAGTGTTCTTGTGTTCTCGGTTACCGCGACGTCCTGGCCGTCGATCGACTGCTGCCTGCTGAACGACGTCTCCGCGGACCTGTCGAGAAACGTCGCTGCCGAAACTCCCACGGAGCCTCTGCTGCCGAACGGAACCGACAGCGATGCCAGCGAGAACCGCGCGATGACCGCATTCGCCGTCTCGCCGTCGGCAGACAGCCGCCTCAGCTCGGGCTCATACTGGAGATACATGCGTGGATCGACAGACGTGCCGATTGCCGCGGGGTTGAGCGGAGAATCGGGGTCGAACTGGCCAAGCGCTCCACCTGTTGCACGGGCGCGCGAGCTAAGCTCGCCGGTGGGATACCCGAAGCCCTGGGTGCTGAGCGTGCCCTGAGCGAAAACCTGGAGAGGCATTGCCGCGAGAGCAAAGGCGACAACGATGTGAATGCGTCGCATCAGGGCAGCCCCGAAGATTTGCGTGTAGAGTAGCTGATGCGAAGTCGCGGCCGGAGCTCCGGCGCTGCTTCAGCGGAATAAAACCTCGCTTCGAGCGGCGAATTACCCTCCTGCGCGCTGATCAGCACGATCGCCCTCGGAGTCTCCGCCGCGTTGGTGGCACGCCACAGGCTCAAGATCGAGGCGATCTCGACTCCGCGCTCGCCTGCCGAACCCGGCGTCACTCGCAGCGTGTCCCTGCTAGCCAGGGCTGTGATCTGGGCTGCCTTCGCGACATCCACCACCGCAGTCGTTGCCAGCGAAACGAACGGGGCGATTCTCACGGTATCGGTCTGGTCGATCCCGGGATTCGATATCTGTGTCAGAAGCAGAGTCGCGCGCACCACGTCTACCGAGTCTATGAGGAACGATGGAATATCGAATCGCATATATACGCGCCGCGCCGGAAGCCCGCCTATGTTCAGGCCCGTAGCAGGTCCCGTCGCGGTGCCCCGAACGAGCAGGGTGTAGTCTGCGAGCGACAATGCGAGTGCAGGCTGATCGACCGGGGTTCTCGATTCCGGCGTGAGTGAAACTCTTGCAACCGTGGTATCCGCAGAGACCCTGTATGAAAGCAGCGTCGGGATTCCCGCGCCCTCCTGTGACAGGATCCTCAGCTGGACCGACTGGGGGCCGCGAGCGCGTATTCCTATTCTAAGCCGGCGGTCGAGCCGCGAGAGAATGGCGGCTGAAGGGAGCGCGACGAGAATCGTGTCCTTCAACGCGGCCTTCTCGAACGTCGCCGACGTGATCAACCGCCCAGGCGTGAACAGGGCGGCGATCTCGTTGATGGCGCTGTCAGGAGCGTTTGAGTCGACATCGTAAATGTCGAGAGTTATCGACGACGGGATCTTGCCGCCGACCGTGTCGACGCGCAGCCGGAGGATCACGCTGTCAGCTATCGTGACCGGGATGCTTACCGTGTCGGCACCGGGACGGCGATATCGACCTGGAATGCTGTCGAAGCGCAGTATTGCGCGCGCGTCGAGGGAGTCACCGCGCGTGGCGACGAGCAAATTCGCCTCGGTTCCCTGGCCGGTGAGCGCCGAAACCGTCGAATCAAGCGTGACTGCGTCGATAGTGACAGTCTCGATTTCCCCGCCCCGTCCCGGGCAGAGAATCGGACACCCGGCACTGCTGTCGAGCTTTTCCGTGCAGGCGGCGAGAGCTGCTGTCAGGATCACTAAACCGGCCAGCCTCAGCCGGCCCGATATCAATTGCACTTACGTCCTTCCACGTAGATGGTTCAGCGCGAACGCCTCCGGCAGGAGGTCGCTCAGGCGCCATATTGCCTGCCTTCCGTTCTTCGAGTAGCTGGTCACCAGCAAGTCGGGAGCGAACTCGCTCATCGTCTGCCGGCACGACCCGCACGGGGGCGCCGGTTCGTCAGCTTCACTGGCGATGGCGATCTCCTCGAACCCCTTCATTCCCTGAGCAACAGCCGCGGCCACGGCGACCCGCTCGGCACACAGTGCTTCACCGTAGACGGCGTTCTCCACGTTGCAGCCGCTAACGATGACCCCTGTCGACGTGCGAACGGCAGCTCCCACGCGAAACCGGGAATACGGCGCGTAGGCGTGCTCCATTGCGGCAAACGCTGCGTCCCGCAGCCCGTTGGTGGCGCCCTGATTTTCCGTTGTCACTCCCTACTCCGCAATCATCCGGGAAAGGAATGACTGACCCCGCCCGCGAAATGAGACACCGAGCCACTCCCCGACGGTTGCGCCAAGATCCGAGAAAGTCCGGCGAACCCCGATGTCTGCGGCGCGTACGCGTGGTCCCACCGCAAGCAGGGGGACGCTCTCGCGTGCATGGTCGGTTGAATCGGTGGTCGGATCGTTGCCATGATCGGCGGTGATGAACAGGAGGTCGTCCTCGCGAAGCCCGGTGGTGATTGAAGGGAGCGCGAAGTCGAACTCCCGGAGAGACTTGTAAAACCCCGCAACGTCGTTGCGGTGCCCGTACAACTGGTCGAAATCTACTAGGTTGGCAAAGAGCAGCCCACTCTCATGACCCTGAACCCACTCTCGAACGAGGGCGATGCCCTCGCCATTCGAGCCCGTGTGACGGGCGGTGATTGACCGTCCCGCGAAAAGGTCGTCGACCTTTCCAATGCCGTGCGTGGGAATTCCGGCGGCGACAAGAGCGTCGAGTAGTGTCTCTCCGGGCGGCTGGATCGAATAATCGCGACGATCAACGGTGCGCCTGAACGAGCCGGCGCCACCTTCGAAAGGACGCGCGATTACGCGGGAGACATCGTGAGGCGGAACCAGTATCGAGCGCGCCGTCTCGCATGCCCGGTACAGCTCCTCCAGCGGGACGACGCTCTCGTTCGCAGCTATCTGGAAAACCGAATCCGCCGACGTGTAGAGAATCCAGCTTCCCGTACGCCCGTGCTCCTCGCCGAATTCCTCGATCACCGTTGTACCGCTGCCGACGACGTTGCCAATGACGCCGCGTCCGGTTCGCCCGCTGAATTCTGCGACAATCTCCGGCGGAAAACCGCGCGGGTAGGTCGGGAAAGGTTTCTCGAGATGGAGACCCGCAATCTCCCAGTGCCCCGTGGTGCTGTCTTTCCCGGAAGATGCCGGATTCAGCTTGCCCCACGCGCCTGCCGCACCGGGATCCGGCGGCATCCCTTCGAGATCGAGGACATTCCCGAGTCCATGGTGAGCCAGCGCCGGCAGGTTGAGCCCGCCGACAGCCCGCGCAACGTGACCGAGCGTGTTGCTCCCTTCGTCGCCGTAGTCTTTCGCATCGGGGGCCTCGCCGGCGCCGACGCCGTCGAGAATCAGGATAATCGCCCGTTTCATTGAATGATCACCTCGGGTACGTGCGCTGAAGCCTGCCCCTGAGTCCGGTGAGAACCTCGTACGGCGACATCGCGGCAAGGTCCGCGACTGCTGCGACATCGAGCGGCCCGCCCGGCTCGCCGGCGTCCCCGATCAATGTGACGACCTCCCCGGGCTCGGCCCCCGTATCCGTCACATCGAGCATTATCATGTCCATCGTGACGCGGCCGGCGATGGGGGCGCGCCGGCCTCTCACGACCCCATGTCCTCCATCTCCCGCGCCGCGTGGATAGCCGTCGGCATAACCGGCGGCGATGGTTGCTATCCGCCGCCTCCCGGTCGCCATCCAGGCGGCTTCGTAGCTGACCGTATCGCCCGCCTCGACCCATCGCGCCTCCACTATCGGCGCCTTCATGCTCACAACGGATTCCGGCTCGACCAGCGCGCCGTCCCCGCTCCCGACGCCGTACATGAATATCCCCGGCCTTACCGCGTCCCAGCGGGATCTGCCGTGGCGGGCGATCGCCGCGCTCGCGTCGGTGTGAAGCACACGCGGGCGCGTGCGCAACATCCGGATCGCGCCCTCGAATCTTTCCTCCTGCTCATCCATCGAGCCGTCCGAAAGGTTCGCCGAATGAAAGTGTGTATACGCACCGTCCGGCGGATATCGCTCGAGGGTTTCGACGAGAGCGCCGACCTCGCGCCACGGAACGCCCGCGCGAGCCATTCCCGTGTCGATCGAAAGCTCATAGGGCCGGCCGGTTTTCGCCCAGGCACGGATTCCCTCTGCTGTCCCCAGGGTTGGGGTCAGTACCGCCGCTTCAACCGATGCGAAGTCTTCTTCGAGAACGGGAGTAAAGATGATAATCGGGCGGATGATTCCCGCCGACCGCAGCTCTTCTCCCTCGTTGACTGTCGCGACGCCGTAAGCGGAGGGTTCAAGTGATTCGAGCTCGCCGGCTACCTGAACTGCGCCAAGACCATACGCGTCCGCCTTGATCATCGGGATGAGAGGGACACCGGCTCGCTCGCGGAGCGTTTCGGCATTGCGCCGGAGCGCGGCGAGGTCAACCTCCAGCCAGCCTCTCGTCAGCATTGGCCTCGGGCGGTGCCGCCGGATAGAATTGCAGTCAACGGGGGGAGATGTAATGGAAGAAGGAGCGACATTGAACGATACGGTCGCGTTGATGCGCGACTTGCGCAAGCGGTGCGACTGGGATGCGGCGCAGACCCACGAGTCGCTGAGGCCATACCTGATCGAGGAGTCGCACGAACTCGACGAAGCGATTCGCGAGGGCAATCCGTCGCTCATGCGGGAGGAGCTTGGCGACCTTCTGCTCCAGGTTCTCTTTCATTCGGTCATCGCCGAGGAGCGCGAGGAGTTCGACGTGAACGATGTGGCGCGGGGGCTCATCGCCAAGATGAGGGCTCGGCATCCCCATCTTTATGGCGAAGGGGTGAAGGAACCGTGGGAGAAGATAAAGTCGAAGAAGCGGGAGTCGATCGCCGACGGACTGCCCGCCGCACTTCCACCGCTGCATCGGGCGCACCGGCTGCAGGACCGGGCGGCCGGGGTTGGATTCGACTGGCCGGGCACAGCAGGACCGGCGGCGAAGGTGGAGGAGGAGCTCGCGGAGGTGCGGGAGCATCTCCGGGAAGCGGTCATCCCGGAGCCGCACGCCCCCCCGGTATTCGATGACGCACACGAGCGGCTCGAGGACGAACTCGGCGACCTGCTGTTTGCGTGCGTCAACCTTTGTCGCAAGGCCGGCGTTCACGCCGCGCTGGCACTCGACAAAGCGAATCTCAAGTTCGAGGAGAGATTCAGGGAAGTGGAGGCTCTCGCACGTTCGCGGGGAATAGATGTCGGCTCGGCAGGTCTTGAAGTTCTCGATTCACTCTGGGATGAAGTGAAGGGCAAGCGGCAGGACTGAGTGAGTTCTCAGCGGTTAACAGCAATAGCGGAGTCTCACGGCCGGAGCCGGTGCATCATCCTCGGAAACGCTATCGCCTCCCGGAGATGCGGCAGGCCGCAAATCCACGAAACCGTCCGCTCGAGGCCCAGACCGAAGCCTGCGTGCACGAAAGTCCCATACTTCCGGAGATCCAGGTACCAGCCGTAGGCGTCGACCGGCAATCCCTCCTCGCGGATTCGATGGAGAAGCTTGTCGTAGTCGTCTTCCCTCTGCGAGCCGCCTATTATCTCCCCGTAACCCTCCGGCGCGAGCAGGTCGTTGCAGAGAACCGTGCGCGGGTCGGCCGGGTTCTCCTTCATGTAGAACGCCTTCGCTTCCTTCGGGTAGTTGAAGATGAAGACCGGGCGATCGTGTCCCTCCACGAGAAGCGATTCATCCTCTGCTCCCAGGTCGTCGCCCCATTTCGCAGTGCTGCCCTTCTCCGCGAGAATTTTTATCGCGTCCGAGTAGTCGATCCGCGGAAAGGGAGCCGCGACACTCTCGAGCTTCGAAACGTCTCTCTCGAGAATCGCCAGCTCGTCGCGGCGGCGCTCGATGGCGCGCTGGACGATGTACGAAACGAATTCCTCCTGCAGCCGCATGTTGTCGTCGGAGTCGTTGAAGGCAACTTCCGGCTCGACCATCCAGAACTCCGAAAGGTGACGTCTCGTCTTCGACTTCTCGGCGCGGAACGTCGGGCCGAAGCAGTAGATGCGCCCCAGAGCGGCAGCCGCCGCCTCACCGTAGAGCTGTCCTGTCTGCGCCAGATACGCTGTGCCCTCGTCGAAATACTCAGTCGAGAAGAGGCCGCTGCGCTCGCCAATC
>JBBQZF010000068.1:0-12541 GCA_038208015.1 Gemmatimonadales bacterium | reverse complement strand
GAAGCTCGAGACTGCAGCCGTGTCGCTCGCGCTCGCGTCGCTGATCGGCGGCATCGTCGCAACTTCGATTCAGGCCAGGCGTGCCGAGGCGGAGAGCAGGAGGGCTGCACAGGTGACGGCTTTTGTCACCACGATGCTGGGATCCGCCGATCCGGGGTCGCTCGGGCGCGATGTCACCGTGCGCGAAGTACTCGACTCGGCGGCCGCGCGAGCTGACACGCTCGCTGCGAATCCTTCACTGGAGGCGGAGATCCGCAGCGTCATCGGTAGCACCTACATGGCGCTGGGGGAGTTCGAGGCAGGCACTGCTCAATTCGGGCGCGCGCTTGAAGCTCACCGCAGACGCGCTCCGGGCGGTGATCACGCCACCGCGATCACCCTAACGAAGCAGAGCCATGCGCTCGAGTATCTTGGCGAATACGCAGCGGCTGATTCGGTTCTGGCAATAGCTTCAGGATTGATCGGCCGCCATCCGCACAGCGATCCACTCGAGCATGCGACGTTCCTCGACCAGCGCGGCCGAATACTGTCCCGGCTGGGACGCAACGAAGAAGCCGAGGTCATCTTCCAGGAGGCTTTGGATGTCACCGCGAAGGCAGCGCCCGGGCGCGACTCACTGCTCTCGTACGCTTACGGGAATCTAGGATTCGTAAAGAGTGAGCTTGGAAAGCCGGCGGAAGCGGAAGCCCTCTACGAGGCTGCGGTGGCGGCGTCCCGCCGTGCATATGGACCCGACCACCCCGAGCTCGCATCGATGCTTTCGCCATATGCAAGCGTACTCGATCGTGCCGGCAAGACGCCGCAAGCCGAATCTACATATCTCCAGGTTCTCGATATAAGGCGCAAGCTGCTTGGCGCAGAACATCCCGAGTATGCCTGGACGATGTTCAACTACGCTGACTTTCTGATGTCGCACAAGCGCTTTCCCGAAGCGGCGAAGTGGTCCCGGGAGGTGCTGAAGCTGAGGGGACGGAGTCTTCCCGAGACCCACATGGCGATCGCCACGGCCATGGGAGTCCTCGGACGGTCTCTCGGGCCGATGGATTCGCTTGACGTTGCGGAGCGGTACCTGCGCGAGAGCCTGGAGCTGCGGCGCCGGACTTTGCCGGCGGGTCACTGGGCGCTTGCATCGAGCGAGAGCATACTTGGCGCGCATTTCATCCTCGCGCGACGATTTGCCGATGCGGAGGCCCTGCTGGTGCCGGCGGAAAGGAAGCTCGTCGAGGCTCGTGGTGAGGATGCACCAGTTGTGAAGGACGCACGCGTGCGGCTCGTCAGTCTTTACACGGCGTGGGGAAAACCGGCGGAAGCCGCGCGATGGCAGGAGAAAATCAGAGCGCCGTAGCGCGGTCTAGATTGCTGGCATGCGATCCCCTCGAGTCGTCGTCATCGGAGCAGGTGCAGCCGGGTCAATGGCAGCGATCCTCGCCGCGAGAGGTGGCGCCGCGACGACACTTTTCGAGCGGACGCGGGACGGTGGCAAGAAAATCCTCGTGAGCGGCGGCGGCCGTTGTAACGTTCTGCCGATGGCTGTGGACGAATCACGCTTCGTCACAGACTCGTCGCCGCGCTCGCTGCGAAAAATCCTTCGCTCATGGCCGCTGCATGAGCAGATCGCGTTCTTCGAGAACGATCTCGGGATTCCGCTTGCTGAGGAGCCCGAATTCGGAAAGCTCTTCCCGCGATCGAACAAGGCGCGCGACGTTCGCGATGGACTTCTCTCCGCTGCGCGAAGCGCGGGCACGACTGTTCATACCGGAACTGTAGTCAGCGGCTTTGCCCAGCACGACGGCATGTGGCGAGTGACGTCCGAAGGGCGGCCGCCCATGGAATGCGATGCGGTGATTGTTGCGACCGGCGGACTATCCGTTCCGAACACCGGCAGCGACGGACTCGGGCTGCGGGAGCTCGCCCGGCTCGGTCACACGATGAGCCCGACTTACGCCGCACTGACGCCGCTCACCGCGACGAATTCTCCTTTCGCGTCACTCAGCGGAGTTTCGCTTCGCGTCACGATAACCGCGCGTGACGTGAAAAATGAACGGCATGCAACGGCGACAGGAGGCTTCCTCTTCACCCATCACGGCTACAGCGGCCCGTCAGTGCTTGATGTGTCGCACGTTGCGGTTCGATCCCGCAGTGAATCAGACGGATCCGCGCGCGTCACGGTCCAGTGGACGGAGCTCGACGCAGCCGGCTGGAATAAAGCGCTCACGCATGGCGGAAACCGCACAGTTGCAGGTGCTGTTCGGCCGCACCTGCCGGACCGGCTCGTCGCGGTGCTTCTTTCGCTCGCCGACTGCGATCCGGCCCGATCGCTCGCTGAGCTTCGCCGCGAGGAGCGCCATCGCGTGATCGAAAAGCTGACAGCGTGCGAGCTTCCATGGGACGGAGACGAGGGTTATCGCAAGGCGGAGGTAACCGGCGGGGGCGTCAGTCTCTCGGAGGTGAACCCTGTCACGATGGAGAGCAGGCGGCACGCGGGACTGTTCATCTGCGGCGAAGTCCTCGACGCTTTCGGCCCGGTGGGCGGCTACAACTTCCTCTGGGCATGGGCTACGGGGAGGGCGGCCGGCATCCACGCCGCCCTGTAGCCCGGGAGGTGTTTCGGCCCGCGAAGCTGGAGTAGATTTTCCGGCACAACCATCCACGGTCCCGGACAATGACACGCTACTCAAGCATCCTCGAGACGGTCGGAAACACGCCGGTCGTCAGGATCAACAAGCTCGCTCCCGAAGGCGTCGACCTCTTCGTGAAGATCGAAGCCTTCAATCCGCTCGGATCCGTAAAGGATCGACTCGCGCTAGGTGTCATTGAAGATGCTGAACGCACCGGCGCGCTCAAGCCGGGCCAGACGGTTATCGAGGCGACAAGCGGAAACACCGGCATCGGACTCGCCATGGTCTGTGCCGCGAAGGGTTACCCGCTCGTCGTGACGATGGCCGAGTCGTTCAGCGTCGAGCGCCGTCGCCTGATGCGATTCCTGGGAGCGAAGGTGGTGCTCACACCTCCCGCCCTCGGCGCGACGGGCATGGTTCAGTTGGCGATGGAGCTTGCGGAGAAGCATGGTTGGTTCCTCACCCGCCAGTTCGAGAACGAGGCGAACGCGGACATGCATTCGCGCACGACTGCCCGGGAGATCCTGAATGACTTCGCGGGACAGAAGCTCGACTACTTCGTAACCGGCTTTGGGACAGGCGGTACACTCAAGGGCGTGGCGCGCGTGCTCGAAAAGGAGAGCCCGGAAACTCAGATCGTGCTGGCTGAGCCGGCGGATGCCGCGATGGTGACGAGCGGAGAGAAACAGGCGCGGAAGGATGACGGATCACCTGCGTCGCGCCACCCCGCCTGGAAGCCGCATCCGATTCAGGGGTGGAACCCGGATTTCATTCCAAAGCTGACGGGGGACGCAATCGCGGCGGGATATGTCGACAGGGTGATCACCGTGTCGGGCCCCGATGCAATGCGTGCGAGCCGCGAGCTTGCGCAGAAGGAGGGAATTTTTGTCGGCACATCGGCTGGCGCGTCCTTCACTGCCGCGATCCAGGTCTGCAACGATGCGGCGAAGGGATCCACAATTCTCTGCATGCTTCCCGATACCGGCGAGCGTTATCTCTCGACGCCTCTGTTCGCGGATATCCTGCCGGACATGAATGACGAGGAGAGGGCTATCCTCGAGTCGACGCCGACCTTTGCACACATGGGGGAAGCCGGGGGCGCGCCGCCGCGCTAAAGGATCTGCCCGGCCTGAATTCGTCAGGAAGACCGGGGTGAGGAGACCAGTGAGAAAAACGGTGAGACCGTTGAGGTGACATAGAGGCAATCGAATGGGGCGACGGCTGACTAATCAGCGCTCCAGGTACTGAATTGTTCTCGCTGCCTGCTGTCTGTCACCTGCCCGAGCTGCCTGCTACCTGCCGCCTGCAAGGCGCAGGATAGGGACGTGAAGGGCGCCAGAGGCGTCGTCCGCGCTCTTCCTGATTTGCAGGTAGCAGGCAGCAGTTAGCTCGGGCAGGTAGCAGACAGCAGGCAGCAAATCGCGTTTTCCTACAGAGAACCCCCCCGCATCGCCGCGGGATAGCATGGCTTACGCCAAAAAAAAACGGCCACCGGCGGTCTGCCCGGTGGCCGTTTGAACTGTGAGGCCTGAGATCAGGCGTCGCGATTCATGCAGGCGTCGCCGCTCGCCGGAACGTTGGGGTTGTTCCCTTCAGCCAGCGGGACCGGGAAGTTCACGTCGGTTCCGTAAGTTCCTCCCTTGTGCCATGCGCCCGTCGGAAAGACGCTATTTGCCGTACGACCATGCTGCCGGATGAGGCGGCGAAAATCTCCGACACGGTAGCCTCGCCCGAACAGCCAGAACCCGCGCTCGGCAAAAATCTGGTCAATCCTCGCGGCGGCCGTCCCTGCGTCCGCGAGCGGCGCAAGTCCCGTAACCGTCGCGCGAAGCGTATTGAGCGTCGCGAGGGCCTGCCCTGCGTTGCCGCCACGCAGCTGTGCCTCGGCTTCGATGAGCCTCGCCTCGCGGCCCATGAGAATCGGCACTGAGCTCTCTCGCGCGGGCCACAGCCGCTGGACATAGAGTGGTTGCGTCAGGTCGTCGCGGATTGCCTGCGTAACACCAATCGCCCTGCATGCGACGTCGTTGCCGAGGCATACCGGCAGGCGCGGGTCATTCGCCGTTGCGAAGTTCAGCCCGTTGATCCCCTCGTTCGTGCTGACGCTGTAACGGCGCGCGTTGTTGTTGTAGGTCCAGAATGCGTTTACCTGCGACGTCGAGTGCAGGATGACGTACTGATACGCCGTGGGAACGGCGGCGACAGCCGCTGCAGCTTCAGCAGGCCGGTTGAGGTTGAGCAGGATCCGTCCGCGCGTGAGGCGAAGCGCGTTCTGAACGCGAACGTCGTTCGCCGTAGTTCCCGTAACACGCGCCAGCCCGTCGTTCGCGAGGCCGAGCGCACGCTCGAACGCGGCCACCGTAGTAATGGGGCTCCCGTATTCCTCCCGCCCGTCGATGACGGTGCTGAACACGAGGCCATTGCAGTAGTGCTCGGCCATGAGGTTGATGACGTAGGCCTGGACGAAATGCATCTCGCCGACCTGCCATGCCGGCGCGTCCGGACTGTATTGAGCCAGCAGGTCGATTGCCTGTTCCGCGGCCAGGCGAGTGCGGTGGAGGACGCGGTTTGCATCGGTCAGGAAATTGTTCTGCGTAGTGACAGTGCGCTGGTCAATTTCCTGGCGCGCGATGAAAGAGTCGCCGTTGTTGTACTCATCCGCAAGCAGGCCGCCGAGCAGGAACAGGCCTTCTGTGCCACCGATAAGACCGTTGGTTGTGCCGCTGGTCGCGGCGTTAAGTCGTGCGAGTGCACCGATCCGCACCGCATTGGCGCCGGCAGCAGACTGCACGTTACTGGGGTCGATTTCGTCCTGCGCATCGACATCAAGAATCTGCTCCGTCGAGCACCCCGCGAGAGCCAGCGACGCAAGCATGGCGAGGGTCACAGTGCGCCGCAGCCGCGCCCGTGCGATCGTCGAATGTATCATGGGATATGTCATCCTAGAAGCCGAGGTTTAGACGGAAGGAGAAGTACGTGGGCGGAGCGAATGCCTGGAAAGACGAGGGTGCGTTTACCGTAGTGCCGAATGCTTCCGGATCCACGCCGGTGTATTTGGTCCAGAAGACGCCGAGGTTGCGCGCCGCGAGGGTTGCAGTTGCATTCCGGCCGTTCAGGACGCGGCCAACCCAGTTCTCGGGCACTACCAGGCTGACCGCGAGCTCGCGGAACCGCCAGAAGTCGCCCTTCTCGAAGAAGCCGGCTACCGAACGGCTCGGGTGCTCACGGACCATTACAGTTCGCGCCTGCTCGAACAGAGATGCCTGGGGATTGATGAGCCCTGAGCAGTTGAAGCGGCTCGCGCACCTGATGCGCTCGGTGTTGTTGTACACGAGGTGACCGCCCTTGTAATCGAGCATCCCCGACACGCGCAGGCGGCGCTGCCAGAACTCGAAGCCATTCACGATCGTGACCTCGCGGCGTGGTGCCGAGTAGCCGTGGAACTCTGCCGTGTCGCTCACCACGATCTCGGAAACAGCGATGATGCCGTCGTTGTTCGCGTCCTCGTAGCTGATGAGGCGACGCGACCACCAGCCGTTCAGCGGGAACCCTTCCTTCTGATGGAGCGTCGCCGACGTGATCGGCGGCACTCCGCCCAGGCTGACCAGCTTGTTGTCGTTCGCCGAGCCGGTGAAAGTCACGTCCCATCCAAGGGATGTGCGACTCAGGATCTCCGCCCTCACGAGTGCTTCCCAGCCCTTGTTCCGCACCTCCCCGAGATTCTCGAGGCGCGATGTCGCGCCGGTGCCGAGAGACGGGGGAAGAATGCGGCTGATCAGCGCATCCTTCGATGATTTGTTGTACCGCGTCACCTCGAGCGACAGCTTGTTGTCCCAGAAGCTTCCGTCAAGCCCGAGCTCCAGCTCGGTTGACCGCTCCGGCTTCAGGTTGGCGTTGCCAAGGGCCGTGAAAACCAGACCGGAGACCTCGCCGCTCTCCCCCAGCGTTCTCGTCGGTGAGTAGAATGGCACTGCGTCGAGTGTGCCCGGCTGCACTCCCGATGCGCCGTAAGCGCTGCGGAGTCGCAGCTGGCTGAGCCATCCCGCGGCGGGAAAGAAACCCTCGTCGGAGATCACCCACGAAACTGAAAGCTTCGGGTAGAACACCGTCTCGAAGTCAGCTCCGAACGCGCTGTTCCGGTCCGAGCGGAGCGCACCGTTCAGGAACAGGCGGTCGTTAAAGGCCAGACGCTGCTCGACGTAAGCGCCGAGGGTGCGAGATTCGCTGTTCGATTCGTCGGAGACTCTTACGGCCCCGGCCTGGATTCTTATTGCACCGGGGCTGAGCTGGCTGCCCTGGGCGCCGTTGCGAGAAAAGATATTGCGGTAGAACTGCACGCCCACCGCTGTCTGCGACTCGATGCTGCTCGACAGCTTGCGGGTTGCCGTTCCGCCCGCGTCAAAGGTGTAGATGAAGAAGTTCGTTCTGTTGTCGATCTTGAATCCGAGCCGGTCGTTGGTGCTGGCGCACTGCTCGAATATGCAGAGCTGCGTATCCTGTCGCCCGATGTAGTCGAGACCGAAGTTGCCGCGGAGCGCCAGCCAGTTCTGCGGGCGCCAGTTGGTTGACACTGACCCGATAAACCGGTTGATGCCCTGTTCCGTCACTGCCTGATAAGTTTGCCGCGGCGTGAACTCGCGCCACCCGTAAAGGGTGTCGCCGGCGGCATTCGTGTTGAACTTGAATCCGGGCCCGCCGTATGTATTTGCCGCGACGCCCGGAGTGCCGGAGTCATCGCTTCGCGGAAGCCGCAGGTCCTGGTTCGTGTAACCGGCGTTGATGCCGACGTCGAAGTTCCTCGGCAGCGTGAGATTGAGATTCGCCCGGGCTGTCGCCCTTCGGAGATGACTGGGGTTCATCTGCTTGTCGGTGAGCGATAGTCCGCGAGCCGCGAGAAATCGCTTGTCGAAGTCCGGGACCTTGTGGACACCGGTTTCGTCTTCGAACTCGCCGTGGAGGAAATAGCGCGCCATCTCCGAGCCGCCTCGCAGCTGAAGGCCATGCTGCTGCCGGTAGCCTGTGCCGTACGGGGTCGACTCCTTATCGTTGTGGAGGTTGTAGCTGGTGAGGCTGTCCTGGCTGCACTGGCCCGCTGCGACCTGGCTGAGGAAACACTGAACCGTATTGGACCTGGTGGAGTTCGTCGTCCCGGTCGTGCCGGTGCGCCAGCCGCGGTACGCGGTCGGATACTCGTTCCTGTCGGTGATTGCCGTCTGCTCGGTGTAGTACGTCCACTCGGGCCGGCCGGCGAAACCGCGCTTCGTCGTAATGAGGATCACGCCGTTTGCGGCATCGGTCCCGTAAAGCGTGGCAGCAGACGGTCCCCGCACTATCTCTATCGATTCGATCTCTTCAGGATTGAGGTCGTTCACTCGCGCTGGAGTCGTGCCTCCGACGCCTACCGACATCGAGCCCGTCGTGCCCTCGACGCGTATCCCGTCAACAACGTAGATGGGGTTGTTGTCGAGAGACAGCGAGCTCTGGCCGCGGATGCGAACGCGCGTGCCCGCGCCTGTCTGCGTACCCGGGGTCACCATCACGCCGGCGGCGCGGGCGGTGAGCATGTCGGCCATGTTCGAGACCGCGCTCGTCTTCACGATTTCGGCCGCATCGACGTTGGTTATCGCGTTGCCGATCTCGATCCGCTTCTGCTCGCCGGTGGCCGTGATCACCACGCCCGAGATGGCGACAGCGACTGGCCGCAACTGGAAGTTGAGCGGCGAAGCCTGGCCGGCGGCCACCGAAACCTGTTGCCGCTCCTCTCCGTAGCCGATGCTGCTGACGCGCACGCTGGCGCCGCCCGGGGCGACTCCCCGTAATGTGTAAACGCCATCGGTGTTTGTCTGCGTTGCGATATTGACACCGGTGACGCTCACCCTGGCCGAAACGATCGGCCGCCCGGTGGTGGCGTCAGTGACGCGCCCCGTGATCGTAGTCTGCTGCGCCTCGGCGGTTGGAATGGCAACGAGTTGCACGGCAACTGCGAAGAAGCCCGACACTGCCAGGCGGGACAGAAATCGGGCGTGCAGCGAGAAGATTGTGGCGCGCTTCATGTGTACCCCAGAATGGTGGGTTTGAGTTGCCGGAGCATTGACGTTGGGAGCCCGCACCGGGAACCGCGGTAGGACGCGAGCAATTCTACGCTGGATGCGTGGTTGCGGCAAGCAACTTTTTCACCGGCCGTGGCGTACCGACCGGCGTAACGACTGCGGAGATGCCCCGACTAAACCTCGAGGTGGTCCAGTCTCCGCAAAGCCATTCGAATCGGTGCGAGAGTGGCGAAAAGACAAACCAGGATTGACACGCCGAAACCCCAGTACATCTCGCCAGGGTCGCGCGGAGACCCGAAGGAAACCGACGCCAGGTAACTGAACACCGGGCGCGCCTCGAGCGTGATAACGACCCCTATCATGACTATGGATGCCATCATGAACAGAAGTCCGCCGAACGATGTCGGAATCTGGGCGGCGTTCTCCGTCTCGAAGCGCGGGAACAGCGTGCCGAACCCGATCGCCATCCCCGAGATCGCGAAGGTCATCATCGTGATCGTAAGCACCGAGACAACCATTATGAACGTGCTGACCTTCATCAGCAGTCCGGTCACGAGAACAAGCCCCACGGCGAAGAAAAGGAGGGGTATCGTGCCGACCCAGAATTTCGCCCAGAGAAGGTCGCGCATTGATAACGGGCTCGACCTGAGGAGCCACATCGTTCTTCCCTCGAGACTGACTCCGGGAAAGATGAAGCGAGCAGCGATCGAGGCCAGGACGAAGCCGGCCAGCACGAGGTTGAGGAACGGGATCAGGTTGGCCACAAAAAACGTCACGCCTTCGCCGCTGACCGGGAGGAATTTTATGTTGAAGACGTAGACGACGACGAGGACCGCGAGAAGTATCAGCTGCGACCACTGCGTTGTGTCGCGGAAGAAGAGCCTCACTTCCTTCATCACCAGCTCCCGGCGGACCATACCAAGAGGGGCGAGAAGGCGGTGGAACACGCTCGACACCAGACTCTTCCGTGCCGATCGCTCACCGCTCTCCTGCGCCTTGGTAAACGCCTTCGCGTACATCGCGCGATGCAGCAGCGCGCCGATGACAACGAAAGCAGCCGCGGTCGACCAGAGCAGGTACAGCGGAAACGGGTCAGGCTCCTGCTGGAGCCACGTCATCAAGGCGCCCTGGACCCAGTCGCTCGGCAGCCATGGCGATGTCGGTCCCTTGAGAATGGATATGAACTCGATAAGCGACCTGAAGCCCTCCGGCCGGGCGAGCTGTTCCGGGCGCATGAGCCGGAAGAGCAGAACCACTCCGCCGGCGGCAAGCACCGCAATGACGCTGAGGATGTCCTTCGTCCGGCGGGCCGGAAAGAGGTTGACGAGCAGCAGCGTGATCGCCGAACCGACAACGGTGGGGAGCAGAAGGAAGGGCAGGAAAACCGAAAGCACAACGAGCGCGAACATCGGTCCGCCGTCGTAAACGATGCCGTAAGCGGCGAACATTGGCACGGCCATCAGAAGGACCATCCAGCTCGAATGGGCGCAGGTCTCGATGAGCTTCGCGATGTAGAGACGCAGCCAGTCGACCGGGCCGGCGACGAGCAGGTCGAGGTCGCGGGCCAGGAAGAATGTCGACAGCGAGCTTATGACATTTGACAGCAGCAGCATGCCGAAGAAGCTGATCAGAACGAGCCCGAGCAGCTTTCCGGCGAGCAACGGCCCTATCTCCGGAATTCCGCGGAAATAGACGAGCAGCCGGTAGAGCACCGCAAAGATGAACGCCCAGAACGCGAGCCCGACTACACCGAGCACAGCTCCGCGGCCCAGGGCGCCGCTGTTCGTCTTGACCGCCCGTGCCCGCATGCTCTGCCACTTGGGATAAAGCAGGTGGACGAACGACGGTCCCGCACTAGGCATCGAGCACGTCCACGAACTCGCGGGCGGCGTTCTCTCCGGTGAGCTTCAGGAAGATCTGCTCGAGACCCTCGCCGCCCGACGCAGAATGCGCCCTCAGCTCGTCCATCGTTCCGAGCGCGCGGATTTTCCCGCCCTGAATGATCCCTATTCGATCGCACATCGCCTCAGCGACTTCAAGCGTGTGCGTTGACATCATTATAGTGTGCCCCCGCCTCGTATACTCGCTGAACAGGTCCTTGAGTATGCGTGCGGCCTTGGGGTCGAGGCCCACCATCGGCTCGTCAACAACGATCACGGCCGGCTTGTGGATGAATGCGCTGGCGATGATCAGCTTCTGCCGCATTCCATGGCTGTAGCTCTCGACGAGCTCGTCCTTCCATTCCTCGAGATCGAAGAGGGCGAGGAGCTCCCGTCCGCGGTGCTCGACGTGCTTTCCTTCCTCGCCGTATATGCCCGCCACAAATCGCAGGAACTCGGCGCCGGTGAGCTTGTCATAAATGAAGGGGCGGTCCGGTATGTAGCCGAGCATCGCCTTTGCCTTCATCGGGTCTTCGTTCACGTTTGTGCCGCCGATGTGAACCGTACCGGCTGTGGGGCGAAGAATTCCTGCGATCATTCGCAGCGTCGTCGTCTTGCCGGCGCCATTCGGACCGAGAAAACCAAAAAGCTCTCCCCGGGGAACCACGAGGTCGAGCGAATCGACGGCCGTGAAAGAACCGTATCGCTTGGTGAGCGTCCTGAGCTGTATCATCCTTCCAGAGACGAACGGGTGGGGTATTGCGTAAAGTCTTTCATCCCCCTCGGGCCTACGGCGGCGGGCGGGCGGCGGAGTCGGCCGCCGGCGAAAGCTGATCGAGGCGCCAGTTCTCGAATGCGATCTCGAATGCAGTACGCACCAGCGAGATGCCGCCTGGCTCGCTTGCCGCGATGAGGCGGCCGTACGCGTCAACCCATGCGGTGAGAGGCGCAGTTCGCGACGTGACACGCCAGCCACGCAGCGAATCCTGGCGGGCTTTGACCCAGCGGTTCGACGCGCTGTCGAGATGCGCGCTGTCAGCAACGAGAAACAGCGAGTCTGCCTCGATGCGCAACGTCACCTCCCTCGCTCCGCGGGTCACCGGATCGAAGAGCGTCAGGCTGATACTGTCCCCGATCTTCGGGTTGCCGCGGAGCATCAGCGGCAGGGGCGCGACAGTTGGAACGAATACCGGAGTGGTGACCGGATACCCGAGCGTTATCGGTTTCTCACCGGCGTTCTCGGCCGTAACGCGGAGCGTCAGGTCCTCACCTTCCTGCATTGCGCCGCGAAGAAAGAAAGGCGTCAAATCGCCTGTTGCGCGGATGACGACGTCACGGAAACGCAATCCCCTGGTGAATCTTGCCTCGGACCGTGCTTCAAGTCGCAACACTTCGCCACCCACGGGTATCGCGCCGCGGACAAAGTCGTTCGCGATGATGCGGCTGTTCGTCGTGTCGAGCGCCGACGAAGCCGCGCCGACCTGCCTGCCATCCTGCTCGAGTATGTAGTAATAGGTCGCCGGCGAGACCCGCAGGCCCGCCTCGGCGAGCTCCTGCTCAGGCGTCCTGTTTGTCGTCCTGTTGTAGAGCAGCCCAAGCCCAAATATCCAGATCGCGATTATCGCGACAGCGATCACCCTGCGTGTCACGCGATCGTCAGGCTTGTCTCGCTGTTTATCCAGCCGAGGTAGCGCTCGAGGCCGCCGGTGACGGGGATGGCCAGCAGCTCTGGCACCTTGTAGGGATGGAGCTCGGTGAAAGCCCGCCGCAGGCCTTCGATACACCCTGACCGCGTCTTGAGCAGGACCATCGCTTCATGCTCATCGGCGATCTTGCCTTCCCAACGGTACAGCGACCGGGCGCCCGTCTGCACCGTGCCGCATGCGATGAGCCGCCTTTCCAGAAGTTCCCTGATGAGGGTCACCGCTTCTTCTTCGTTGGCGATGGTTGTGAGCACGACTACTGCGTCAGTATGCGACAATCACGGCTCCTC
>JBBQZF010000067.1:0-13001 GCA_038208015.1 Gemmatimonadales bacterium | reverse complement strand
CGCCAACGATTATAAGGTCGTAGTCAACACTTTCTGACAAGTTCGCTTCCATTGATGGTTGTCACTGCTCACGAATCCTACCCTTGAAAGGCAGGTCATTCCAGTCTCACCGCGGGAGGAAGAAGAAATTCCTCACATATGCGCGTGACAGCGGGTTGTCCCGCAAGGCCAGCTGGTCACGCTCGACATCGAATTCACTCAGCGGCTTCATCCGGTTGCCGGCGCCAAGGAAGGATGTTGCGTAGCCGGAACCAATGATCGAATTGATTTGGGCGAAGACGCCGGCGATCGGCTCCGCATGGTGCCGCTGCTCGATCTCCACGAGAAGCGCTGGACGCCACCGCCGGATTGTCGCTGAAGCGCCCTCGAGGGCCGGAAGCTCGCGGCCCTCGACGTCCATCTTTATCACCTTCACGTTATCGAGACCATAGTCGTCGAGGCGGCGCACGGGAACCTCTATTCGAATCGAATCGCCTTCACCCTCCGCAAGGCTCGCCGACTCGTCGTCGGCGCGTCCATTCCTGAGGGGCACATAGAGGATCGCCGACCCTGACTCGTTTCCGAGCGCCTCGACCCGCAGGTCGAGTGAGCCCCGCCGCTCGACGCGCGGAAGGCCCGATTCGTAGAATGCGCGGATCTGCGCCGCGCACCCGGCCTGTGGCTCGACAGCGACGACGTTCGCTCCCCGGCTGAGGAAGCCGTAGGTGAACACTCCGATGTTCGCGCCGACGTCGACGACGGTCACGCCCGGCGAGACCATGTCCATTATCGTCCCGTATTCGGCTTCGAGCCGGCGTGTCAGCCGGCGCGAGAGATGGTGAGCGGGGGTGCGAAGCGCGGCCGGAATCCACGGCTCGACAAGATTCGCCGTTCCACGGTACAGCCGGGCAGCGAGCGATTTCCTGACTTTCACTTCCTGATTCGTCGTCCACCATCGACGACTATCGTCTCACCCGTCACGAATTTCGCGTCGAGCAGGTAAAGCATCGCCCCCACGGCATCAGCCGGGTCACCCAGAGTTCTGAGCGGCGTGGATTCCGCAAAGCGCGCCGATTTCTCTTCGTCCCAGTCTTCGGGGACCAGCACGGCTCCAGGTGCGATCGAGTTCACGCGTATGCCGGGACCGAGCGCGCGTGCGAGCGATTCAGTCATCCGGAGTATCCCCGCCTTCGAGACCGCGTGCGGTATGAACTCCGGCCACGACTCGTATGCCGCGAGATCCGAGATGTTGATTATCACTGATCCCGCCGGCATTACACGCGCCGCTGACTGCGCGAGAAAAAATGGAGCGCGAAGATTCAGCGCGAACATTTTGTCCCACGCCTCGACACTGACTTCACCGAGGGGAGTCCGTTCCATTACCGCCGCCGAGTTGATGAGAATATTCGGGGCGGCCAGGTCGCGGACCACTGCGTCGATCAGCGTGTGAGGGCCATCCGGTCTTGTCAGGTCGCTCTGAAATGCCTGCGCTGTGCCGCCGGCTTCTGCAATCATTCCGACTGTCGTGCGAGCGTCGTCGCCCGATGAGTTGTAGTGAACCGCGACCTTCGCTCCCCGGGCTCCGAGAGCAAGCGCGAACTCGCGCCCGAGCCTGTGCCCGGCTCCCGTAACGAGCGCTACGTCACCCGGTTTGCTCACGCCACCTCGGCCAGTCGCTTTGCGACCGCTGCATCCTGCCTGTCGAGCCACTCGTGCGGAACGTGCATGCATCCGATGCACCGCGGTCCTTCAGGAGCGCCGTGCCAGTCCGAGCCCCCGCTCGGCAACAGTCCGAAGAAGTCTGTCAGGGCGGTCAACCGCTTTACGTCCTCCGAGCTGTGGCTGGGGTGCCTGATCTCGACCCCGTCGATTCCCATGTCGACGAGCGGCTCGAGCTTCTCCCTCCGGCACTCGTATCCGGGATGGGCCCAGATCGCTATCGCGCCTGCCGCGTGAGACAGCGCGATCGCATCGCGGATCTCGAGGCGCTCCTTGGGTACGTACGCCGGCCGGCCGGCCCCAAGATACTTGTCGAACGCCTCGCGAAGATCGCGGACAGCGCCTGCCTTGATTAGCGCCCGGGCGATATGAGGCCTGCCCACCGAGCCCCCGGCCGCCTCGGCCATTACTGATTCGAGGGTGACCTGGATGCCGAGCTGGTTAAGCAGCCCGACGATGCTGCGGGCGCGGAGCTCGCGCGAGCCCCGGAAGACTTCAAGGCTCGCGTCGATCGGTCCCCGGCGCGAGACGTGAAGGGCGAGAATATGTATCTCATCGGGGCCATCGTGCGCGCTCAGCTCGACACCGCGCACGACGCGGATGCCGACAGCGTTGCCTGCCTCGATGGCCTCATCGACTCCGGCCATCGTGTCATGGTCGGTGAGGGCGATGGCGGAGAGTCCTGCGGAAGCGGCGGCAGCGACGACCTGCGAGGGCGGGAGTGAGCCGTCTGACGCAGTCGAATGCATGTGCAGATCGACCTCTCCCGACTTGGCGCTCGCCGGGCGAGGAATTGTCACTGCCTGTAGCCTGCCTCGGGAGAGGTGGAGCTCGGCTGGGACTCCCCAAAGAGTGAAAGCAGCTTCTCCTCGCTCAGCTCGGCGAAGGACTGCTCGCGTGACCGGGAGCCCTGTGGCGAATACCGGGTGACTCGAATGTCACGCTCCTCTCCCGTGCCGCGGACGAAGACAAGCGCGAATTCGTCCTGGTCGTACTGCGTGACGAGCCCGGAGGGCGAAACCTTCCACTCATCTCCGTTTACTGAAATTGTCCTTGCCGGCATGTCAGCCGATCTCCCTTTCCTGATAGATGCGAGCCGGGTCGAGAACGCGATGCGGAGCACTTGCGTGCGCGACCTTGAGGGTCGCCTCGTCGTCGGCTTCAGTGAATTCAATGAATGCCCCGGTCAGCGCGCGCTCCTCGCAGACCCAGAAGCGGCAGTTTGCGGCCTGATAGTGCTTGCTCGCGGCACGGAGGCGCTCGAAGTAACGCTCACGCTCAGAAGCGGGGACTGTCGTCCGCTGTATCGTGAGAGCACGTCCCATCTCAGACAAAACTCTCCGGATATTCCTCGATTGTCTTTTTTACATACGCGAGGAACTGGTCAGCCACCGCTCCGTCGATGATTCGATGATCGAAGGAGATGGAGAAGTAGCAGCATGTCCGGATCGCAATCGTGTCCTCACCATCGGCACCAGTTACGACTTTCGGGCGCTTCTCGATCGCGCCAACGCCGAGGATCGCGACCTGTGGCTGGTTGATGATCGGCGCGCCCATGAGCGACCCGTAGACGCCGGGGTTGGTGATTGTGAATGTCCCGTCCTGCACTTCCTCGGGCGAGAGCTTCTTGGCGCGCGCGCGCGCGGCGAGGTCGTTGAGCGCCTTCGTGATCCCGCCGATCGAGAGGTCCTGCGCGTTTCTTATCACCGGAACGATGAGACCCCAGTCGAGAGCGACAGCCACTCCGATGTTGACCGGCTTGCGGTAGATGATGTCGCGCCCGGCAACGGAGGAGTTCATGACCGGAAAAGCCTGGAGGCCTTTCACGACGCTCGAGATGATGAATGGCAGATATGTCAGTTTCTGGCCCGACTGCGCCTCGAATGCGGCGCGCTTCGCGGCCCGGATGCGGCCGACGCGGGTGAGGTCTATCTCCATCCACGATGTAACGTGAGCCGACGTGCGGCGCGAAGCGATCATGTGATCGCTTATCAGCGCCCGCATCTTCGACATTGCCTCGACCTTGTCACCGGGCCACGGCTGCGGCATCGGCGAGTGGGGCTCGGCTCCGCCGGGCGCATGCATGGACGCCGCTCGAGGCGCTTGCGCCGCTGTTCCCGATTCGATGTAGCCCAGGATGTCGCGGCGAGTGACACGCCCTGCTATCCCTGACCCCTGCATTGCCGCGATGTCGATGTTGTGCTCGGCGGCGATCTTCCGCACCAGCGGTGACGAGCGGGTTCGTACGCGGTCCTCGAACGAATTTCCGTTGCTGCGCGATGAACCGGGTGCAGCCGACGTGTTTTGATGGGAGGCGGCCGCCGGCGGAGCCATAGATTCGCTCTTCGGGGGGGGCCCCCCGCTCGCCGACCCTGCCTGAGCCGACTCGGCTGCCGGAGCGGCGCTGGCCGAAGCGACAGCGGCAACAGCAGCTCCCTTCTCTGTCTCGAGCCGGGCAACTACAGTCTGGACCGCAACTGTCTCCCCTTCCTTTACGATTATCTCGGCTATCACACCCGCCGACGGCGATGGAATCTCGGCATCCACCTTGTCGGTGGAGATTTCGAAGATCGGCTCGTCCCGCTTCACCTCGTCGCCGACCTTCTTCAGCCACTTCGAGAGCGTCCCCTCGGCTATCGATTCGCCCATCTGGGGCATAATGATGTCTACTGACGCCACCTTTATCTCCTCAATCCCTTTCGCCGGTAGCCCGCTCGCTCCGCCGTAGGCGGTTGAGAGCAAGGACCGGCAACGTGATAACTCCAATCAACATACCGATCCCCGCATACACGTGCCAATCGCACGCCGGAAGTCCCGTTGGCGCTTCGCACCGCCTGACGCCCCCGATGATCTTGGCAGCCAGCACGCCCATCATCCCGCCGCTGAAGAGGCCGGCGACCGCCGTCACGCAGCCAACCCCGACGAAGCGAATGTTCCTGTACTCTTCCGGCTGCTCTGTCATCAGTATTCAGCCAGCCGGCGGACCGCTTTCACTATATCCGCGGTCTGCGGGAGAACGTAATCCTCGAGCGGAGGTGAATACGGCAAGGGAACGTCGGCGGCGGTAACCCGGAGAATTGGCGCGTCGAGCCACTCGAATGCCATCTCGCTGATGCGCGAGGTAATTTCACCCGCCACTCCACCAGTCCGCGTGTCCTCGTGCACTATCAGCACCCGGTTGGTCTTCTTAACCGTTGCAAGAATCGCTTCGTCGTCGAGCGGGGCGAGCGAGCGGAGGTCGATCACCTCGACGGACAGCCCTTCCTTCTCCAGCTCCTCAGCGGCCTCGAGCGATTTCCACACTGTCGCGGCGTAGGTGATTATCGAAACGTCTGTGCCTTCCCGCGCAACGCGCGCCTTTCCGATCGGAACGACATGGTCACCCTCGGGCATCGTCTCCTTGATCCTGCGGTAGAGATACTTGTGCTCGAAGAACAGCACACAGTCCTCGTCGCGGATCGCCGCTTTCATCAGACCCTTTGCATCGCTGGCGGTCGCCGGATAAACCATCTTGAGGCCCGGCGTGTGGAGAAACGCGGCCTCCGGATTCTGCGAGTGGAACGGGCCTCCGCGCACATAACCGCCGCTTGGCCCGCGCACGACCATCGGGCATGGCAACATTGCGCGGTACCGCGCTGTCGCGACGTAGTTCGTGAGCATGTCGTAGCCGCACGAGATGAAGTCAATGAACTGCATCTCGCAAACCGGCCTCATCCCCATGTGTGCCGCTCCTGCCGCAGCTCCGATTATCGCGATCTCGGAGATCGGCGTGTCAATCACTCGGGCTTCACCGAACTTTGCCTGGAGCCCTTCGGTGACCTTGAATGCGCCGCCGTAGGCTCCGATGTCTTCGCCGAGGCAGAAGACGTTTTCGTCGCGCTCCATCTCTTCGAAGAGGGCTTCGCGAATCGCCTCGAGGTATGTGATCTCAGACATCGTGAGTCCCCCAGCTCGAGGGCCGCTCGTTCACTTCAACTGCCGCGCGGACACCCTCGCGGAACCAGAGTGGCTTCTCCTCCGGCGGGTCAGCGTAGATGCCAACGAGCGCGTCCGCCGGCTCAGGCATCGGCGAAGCCTCCGCCTCGTCTGTCGCGCGATCTATCTCGGCCATCACGCGCTCGTCTATTGCCCCAAGAACCGACACGTCAACCTTGAGATCCATCGTGAGAACTGTCACGAAGCGGTCTATCGGATCATTCGAGGCTGCCCACTTCTCGATCTCGCCCGCCGGAACGTACGACTGATTGTCATGCTCGGCGTGGCCTTTCCGGCGGTATGTGATCAGCTCGACGAGGGTCACACCTCCCCCGGCGCGAGCCCGGTCCACTGCGCGCTTCGTCGCCTCGTAAGTCGCGAGCACATCGTTCCCGTCTGCCTGCTCCGACGGGATCCCGTAGCCGAGTGCCTTGTCGCGCAGCTCCCTGGCTGCTGTCTGCTTCGACAGCGGCGTCGAGTAGGCGTAGCCGTTGTTCTCGACGACAACAACGAGCGGGCACCGCTGCACCGCGGCGAAGTTTATTCCTTCGTGAAATGCGCCGGTGGATGTAGCGCCATCGCCGACATAAACCATTCCGACGCGGTCCTCGCCTCTCATCCTGAACGACAGCGTGACGCCGGCCATCACCGGAACCATGTCACCAAGCTGCGATATCTGGCCGACGAAACCGCGGACGAGGTCACCGTAGTGGATGTTGAGCTCGCGGCCGCGGGTCGGGGAGTCGCCCTTCGCCATATACTGGCGGAGGATCTCATCGGGGCGCGCACCCTGCACGAGCATGGAGCCGAGATTCCGGATGAGCGGCGAGAGGATGTCGCCCTTTGTCCTGTCGAGCGCATATGCGCTGCCGACAGCGTCTGCCTCCTGGCCGAGTGACCTGAACAGCCCGCCGACGACTTTGGTCTGCCGGTAAAGGTTGACGAGCCGCTCCTCGAGCGAGCGCGTAAGCCGCATGTAATAGTAAAGCTCGAGCTTCTGGTCGAGCGTCAGCTCACTCACGCCCGGCGCCTGTGCGCCGTCGGCAGTATCCTGGCCCTGCGCCGTACCTTGCTGTGTCATCTCGTTGTTAAGTGATATGTCCGCCGCTGGCGGCGATGTTCTGTATGAAATCGAAGTGTGCTTCCGCAACCGCATCCCAGCTGAAACGCCGAGCCGACTCGCGCGCCGACCGGGAAAGTGCGTCGCGTGAAGCCGGGTCATCGAGCAGCTTTTCTGCCGCGGCAGCAAGTGCTGCCGGATCCGATGGAGGAATCAACACTCCCCCGTTCGGCGAGTCCACTACTTCCGGGAGCGAACCAACCCGGGCGGCGATGAGGGGCACTCCGGCTGCCATCGCTTCTGCAGCAGCCAGGCCGAACCCCTCGAACCTCGACGGCATCAGCTGGATTGCCGCCGTCGCCAGAAGCTCGTCCCGCTCGGCATCCGAAACCGCCCCGAGCAGGCGGACGTTCTTCGCGATGCCCAGCCCGTTGATCATCGCGATTATGCGGTCCCCCATTGACCCCCGCCCGGCGATGCGAAGCTCGATGTCCGGGCGCTTCTTCGCCATGATCGCGATCGCCTCGAGGAGAGTGTCGATTCCCTTGTGGAAGATGTCGAGACGGCCGAAGTAAAGAAGGAAGGACTGGGGACGCCGCTCGATCGAGAAAAGACCGGCAGGGACTCCCGCGCTGACCATATCAACGGGAGTTGACGGGGCGATCAAATTTGCGGCGTCCCGGGATGATTCTGATGTCGCGCTGATCCGCGATGCCCGCCGGATCATCGCGGCCTCGAGCGAGCTGAGCCGGCGGGAAAGAAAAGCTCCCCAGCGCATGTGCGCCGTCGGTGATGTGAGGTGATGAAGCACGATCCCCGTCGGCCGGCCTGGCGGGAGGAACAGCGGCGTATAGCCGGAAAAATCAAAGAGCGCCGCATCGTAGCTGGCGCTGCGGATCATCGAGTTGGCGGCGCGCGCATATGTGAGGCGGCTCCACCAGTACGGTCGCTCCGCTCCGAGCCGCAGGTATCGAATCCCTGACGATTCCTCATCGCGCGCACCCGGATAATTCCCCGTCACCATCGTCACATCCAGTCGCGAACCCAGCCGTCGGTATATCTCCCGCGCGCGAACCGAGCCGCCCCCTCCAACCCACGGATTCGAGGGATCGTCGTAGATGAAGTGAAGGACCCTCAGTATGCGGCTTCGAGCCTGTGCGATGGATCAGATTTCCGGTGCAGCTCGACGAAGAATCCTTTTGCATTCCTGTCGAGTCGGCTTTCTCCCATCTGGTCGGTCGAGACCTCGACGAAGGTGTAGTGACCGCCTTCCGTCTTCGCTGAGAGCTGGAGAGTTCCCAGCAGGCCCGAGTACGTGCGACTGCGCGCCGTATGAGCGGTTCGCTCGAGCGGAAGCGCCGGGAAGAACTCGTCAGCAACCTTGAGCACGTCAGCCGGGGCCATCTGAGTTCGATAGAAATGTTTCATGAGCTACTTACCCGTCGCATTGCCGGTTGGATTGTTCACGCCCTGAATCCAGTCGACGCGCTCGAGCCGATGCGTCGAATCACGCCTGAACTGGAGCGCTGCAGCCCAGTCGCCGCTCGTTACGAAGAACAGGCGGCCGTAGTACGTGCCCACTTCCTTCCCCTTGAGGAGACCGTCATCCGTGTTGGCGCCGTCGGCGCTCGTGGCGAAGATTCTTCCCTCACCCGTCTCGATCGGCTCGTTTGTCACCTTGTCGGTCACAACGATCCTGTACACCGCATCCTCGATCGCCCGCGGCGGAGTCGGCTCGACCGTGATGCGGAAAGCGAAGCTGTCAGACCACTGCCTGTTCGAGATCGTGCGGTCCCGATCAGAGTTGCATGCCGCGAGAGCGATCAGTGTCGTCAGGACGATGCCCGCTTTCAGTGAAGATTTCATTGATAGTATTCCAGCCCCAGATGCGTGATCTGGTCCTCGCCCATCAGGAACCGCAGCGTGTTCTTCAGCTTCGTCTGCTGGATGAACAGGTCGTGTTCCGCCTCGAGCCCTTCCGCAGCCATCGGGCTCTTGTAGTAGAACGAGAGCCACTCCTGGATTCCCTTCATTCCCGCGCGGTGCGCGAAATCCGAGAAGAGCGCCAGGTCGAGAACTATCGGTGCCGCGAGAATCGAGTCTCGGCAGAGAAAATTTATCTTTATCTGCATCGGGTAATTCATCCACCCGACGATGTCGATGTTGTCCCAGCCTTCCTTGTTGTCCCCGCGCGGCGGGTAGTAGTTGATCCGCACGACATGCGAGAAGTCCTTGTAAAGGTCGGGATACTTCTCGGGTTGCAGAATCGTGTGAAGCACCGAGAGCTTCGACTCCTCCTTTGTCTTGAACGACGCGGGATCGTCGAGCACCTCACCGTCGCGGTTGCCGAGGATGTTCGTGCTGTACCATCCGGCGAGCCCGAGCATGCGCGCCTTGAGTCCCGGCGCGATTATTGTCTTCATCCACGTCTGGCCGGTCTTGAAGTCCTTGCCCGACACCGGAACACCGCGGTCGATCGCCAGCTTCAGCAGGGCAGGAATGTCGACGCAAAGGTTCGGCGCTCCGTTGCAGAACGGGACACCTTCCATGATCGCGGCATATGCATAGAGCATCGACGGCGCGATCGCTTCGTCATTCGTGTCCATCGCTTTCTCGAACGCCTCGAGCGTAGCATGCTGCGGGCCCGGCGTGATGAATATCTCGGTAGAGGCGCACCACACGATCACGACACGGTCGAGACCGTTCTCCGACTTGAAGTTCCTGATGTCCTGCCTGAGTTGTTCGGCCAGGTCGCGTTTTGTCTTCCCCTGCTTGACGTTCGAGCCGTTGATCCGCGTGACGTAGTGGTTGTCGAACACGGCGGGCATCGGGACTATCGACTTCATGAAATCTGCTACGCGGTCGAGGTCTCTGTCCTCGAGAACTCCCGCCTTCTTCGCTGCCGTATATCCGTCGTCCGGAATCGGGTCCCACGCGCCGAAGACGATGTCGTCGAGCGAGGCAAGGGGGACAAAATCCCTGATGAGGGGCGAGCGATTCTCGGTCCGCTTCCCGAGGCGGATCGTCGCCATCTGGGTCAGCGAGCCGATAGGCTTCGAGTGGCCGCGGCGGATACTCTCTACGCCTGCCATGAATGTCGTCGCTACGGCGCCAAGCCCTGGAGTAAGGATTCCGAGCTTTCCGGTGGCGGGTGCGGGAGGGGTTCGTGCTTCAGAAGAAGACGGCAAATCGTTTCTCTCCATCCGTCAGGATTTTGCGGTCCGCGGCACCGCAGGCGCCGCCGACGTTTGATTGTCGTTGTGAAGTCGCAGCGGCTTGACCGCCACGTCGATTGCGCTGCGGCGGACGAAAAGAATACGCTGCACAGCGGTGATCCACGCGGTCACTGCGAGCAGTGCCACGATTCCAATGAGCACCTTGCCACCGAGGGCAAGGCCGAAGAACGCCTGCGGAACCGAGAGCAGCACAACGCGCTCGGGCCGCTGCATCACGCCGACCTTTGCATCCAGCCCCAGGGATTCGGCGCGCGCCCGCGTGTAGCTGACGAGAAACGTTCCGATAATACCGGCGAGTGACACAGCCAGCATCGCGTCGCTGCCGTGAACGGGATCTGTCGCAAAAAACCAGGCGATTCCGCCGAGGAGAGCGCCGTCTGCGACCCGGTCGAGGGTTGAGTCGTAGAAGGCGCCAAAAACCGTCGCACGGCCAGTGCGCCTCGCCACCGTCCCGTCGAGAACGTCGAATATCGCCGTCAGTCCGACGATCCAGCCGGCGAGCATGATATGGCCGGTGGCGAAAGCGAATCCACCCGCCACTGTGCTCGCGGTCCCGACCGTGGTGAGCACGTTGGGTGAGACACGCATCCGTACCAGGAGGTCAGCTACGGGCTCGATGACCCGCAGGTAACCTTTTTTGATCGTGTCCCAGATTCTGTGCATGCCCACCGGCGCGAAATAAATGCTACCGGTTCAACTGGTGAAAACGGTAGCAAAAGAGGGTCGAACCGGCTCTCGATCCGACCCGTAAAGCTATCGGGACTGAGGGCTTAACGCTATTGGCGAGGCCACCCGGTCGGATTGATGAGCGACTTCGAACTGCGGACTCACGGTACCCGCCATTCATAGTTGGAAGCGAGATAGATGTCTGGCCGCGTATAAGTCCGCGTTCCATCAACAGTCCTCGCCTTCAATGTCACCGTCTGCCCCGCGACCAGCCCCCTCACCGGGACCACCTCGGCGCTGCTCGAGGCAACCTGCTTGAGGAACACATCAGTGCCCCCGGTCGTGACGTAGAGGTTGACCGCCTGCGTGAGGTTGTTCGTGAACACGAGCGAGACATCCGCTGCCGGCTGCGGTCCAGTCGTCACCTCGACCTGCCTCGGACCACATGCAGAAAGTGTCACTACGGCGAACGCGAGCGACGCAATCATGGTACGCATCTTTTTATCCTGTCTCAGGTTGAAGCCACGGGGGTGCAATATGCGTGCGAACCCCGCGGCCCTCGTGTCACCGGTAAAGCAGGTACTTCCTCACCCGCTCCCTGAACTGGAAAACTTCGGCGTACTCGCTGTCTATCACAGCATCAGGATCCTCGCCCCGGAGCAGCGCCTCACGAAGCGCAGCCGACCCGAACCTCTGGTCGAACCTCCGGACATCTATCTCGAGCTCGGCGGGAGAGGTCTTGTTTATCGCCCAGAGGAGAGTCGCGCCGAGCCGCGATGGCTGAAGCGAGGTGCGATTCGTGACGAGCATCCTGATGCCCTGAAGGCGCTGGCCCGCGTACTTCCCGTCGGTGGGATTCCGGGGAGTGAATTCCTCCACGAGAAATCTCACGCCGCGGATATCGCGGTCCCTGAGCAACTTCACCGTCTCCTCCGCCTTGAGCCAGGGCGCGCCGATGAGCTGAAAGGCGGTCGGAGTTCCCCTGCCGACAGAGAGATTTGTCCCCTGGAACGGGGCGAGCCCGGGATAGAGTATGGCGCTCTGGAGCGATGGCATGTTCGGAGACGGCTTCACCCACGGCAACCCTGAGCGGTCGAACCACACGTCACGCCGCCAGTTCCGCATCGGCACGACCTTGAGGTCCGCCTTGATCCCCAGCTCCTCGTTGAAGAAGAGCGCCATCTCGCCCATCGTCATGCCGTGGCGCAGCGGCATCGAATAGAGCGCATAGGCCTGGCCCATTCTTGCGGGAGTCGGATCCTCAGGGTTCGCGAGCGCGCTGTCGAGCATCGGCCCCTCGACGAAGAAACCGGTTATCGGGTTCGGCCTGTCGAGGACAATTATCGTCTTGCCCGTGCGCTTCGCCGCGCGCATCGAGTAGACCATCGCGCCGACATAGGTCCACGGCCGGGCCCCGATGTCCTGGAGGTCGAAGACAAGCGCATCGAGTGTTGAGAGCAACGAGTCGGGCGGCGCCGTCGTCTGCCTGTCATACAGGGAGATGACGGGCAGGCCCGACCGGGTGTCCACCTCGTTCGGCAGCCCCGTGCGGTCTTCCGTGCCCCTGATGCCGTGCTCGGGGGCGAAGAGCATCACGAGGTTCACGCCTTCGCGAGTCGCCCGGGGCTCGCGCAGCAGCTCGATGTTCGACCTGCCTCGCTCGTCGACACCCGTCTGATTCGTCAGCAACCCGATCCGCTTGTTGCGGATGAGCCTCATGCTGTCGCTCAGGAGAACGGAGATCCCCGGCCTCACGCGCGCTTCCGTAAGCTCGTACGTAGGATCCAGCCGGCCGCTTGTGACGGTGCAGCCGGAGGCGGCAAGAGCAAGGAAGAGGATCGGAATCGAGTGTCGCGCCATTGCGTTTAATCTCGTATTGTTGTGCCCGTTCCTTAATGATACGCAGGCATTGTCTGGTCTGCCCACTTAACACGCAATCCCGATTCCACCCTCATGACACTAAACGCGATTGACTGGGCGATCGTAGCCGGATACTTCCTGCTCACGACGATCGTCGGGCTGGTCTTCACGAAGAAGGGCGGCGAGAATCTCTCCGAGTATTTCCTCTCGGGCCGGAGCGTGCCGTGGTGGCTCGCCGGTTTCTCCATGGTCGCAACGACTTTCGCCGCCGACACTCCTCTCGTAGTGACCGGCCTCGTCGCGACAAAGGGCGTAGCGGGCAACTGGCTGTGGTGGAACATGGTGATGAGCGGAATGCTCACTGTGTTCTTCTTCGCGCGCCTGTGGAGACGGGCAAACGTGACGACCGACGTCGAGTTCGCCGAAGTGAGGTACGCGGCGGGTCCGGCGCGTTTCCTTCGCGGATTCCGCGCAATCTCTCTCGCCATCCCGATCAACCTCATCAT
>JBBQZF010000066.1:0-13159 GCA_038208015.1 Gemmatimonadales bacterium | reverse complement strand
GCGGCCGGTGCGTCGAGCGTGATGATGGGGTCGATGCTTGCCGGCACGGAGGAAAGCCCGGGGGAATCGCTCCTGATGGAGGGCCGCCGCTTCAAGATGATTCGCGGAATGGGGAGCATGGGCGCCATGCAGGATGGGAGCGCCGACAGGTACTTCCAGGAAGGGGAGATGTCGCCCCGCAAGCTCGTTCCCGAGGGCATCGAGGGTCGGGTTCCGTACAAGGGCCCGGTGAGCGACGTGATCTTCCAGATGGTCGGTGGCCTTCGCGCCGGGATGGGCTACGTCGGCTGCGCGAACATCGACGAGCTGAGGATTGATGCCGAGTTCGTGCGGGTGACGGCCGCCGGCCTGCGAGAGTCGCATCCTCATGACGTCGTCATCACCAGAGAAGCGCCAAACTACTCTGCCTAGCAAGGTGGTTGATCTCCTCACGGTACCCTCCGCAAGAAGGGAGGCGATAGAGCGTCTCGCACTCGAGTTCAGCGCGGGACGCTCCGTTGTTCTTTCGACGCACATCAATGCCGACGGCGACGGATGCGGATCCGAGACGGCGCTCGCGAGGATCCTGACGGCGCGCGGAATGAGCGTCAAGATCGTCAACCCTACACCATGGCCCGAGACCTACGAGTTCCTCCTCGGCGAAGACGTCACCGAGGCTTCGGCCGAGGGCGTGACGGCGATCAGGAAAGCGGATCTCCTGGTGGTTCTCGACATCAGCGATGTGAAGCGGCTCGGGAACCTGGCAGATGCTGTTCGAAGCTTCAGGAAGCCGACGCTCGTCATTGATCATCACATGCCGAGTGACGAGCCGCCGTCCACCGTGATGCTGTCGGATACTTCGGCTTGTGCAACAGGGGAGCTCATCTACGACCTTGCCGTCACGCTTGGGGCCGAGATTACTCCCGGGATCGCTGTCAGTCTTTACGTCGCGCTTCTTACTGACACGGGCGGATTTCGCTTCAGCAACACGAGCGCGCGGTGCCTTGCCGTCGCGGGCCAGCTTCTCGCCGCCGGAGTGGAGCCCGAGGAGATGTACCGCCGGCTATACGCCTCGCATCCCATAGGGCGCCTGCATCTTCTCCGCGATGCTCTGGCGACACTGGAAGTGGACCCTGCCTACGGCATTTCGTGGATCTCTGTCGCAGCTGGCGCCGCCGAGGAGTACGGTCTCAAGTCTGAAGACCTCGACGGTCTGGCCGAGCACCCGCGGAGTGTTGGAGGGACGCGGATGGCCGTCTTCTTCCGCGACCTCGGGCACGGGAAGATCAAGGTGTCGTTCAGAAGCACCGGCGGCATCGACGTTAATGCATTCGCCCGGCAATTCGGGGGAGGGGGTCACGCTCGCGCGTCAGGCGCTCTGATCCCGGGCACGATCGACGAGGTTCGCCACAGCGTGATAACTGCTGCGCGGGAGTTCGTGGGGAAGGAGACGGCCTCCTAGCCGTGCGGCCGGTTGAGGCTCCTATCTGAGCTGAACCCCTCGGGGTAGCGCTTCTTCAGCTTCTCTACGTTCATTTCGGCGATTTCGCCGAGCCCGAGCCCGAGACCCCGCGCGCCCATTGCGCAGTACCATAGAATGTCGCCGATTTCCCTGGCGATCTTGTCGCGTGTCGTGTCGTCGAGAGGGTGACCGTGGAACATCACCTTCTTCACGTGGTCTGCAATCTCGCCCGCTTCGCCGTTGAGGCCGAGGGCTGCCGCATTCAGCATCGTGCCGGAGTCGACGAGACTTTCGGCGGAAGCGGTCCTCAGGGCCAGATCCTGGTAGGTATCGAAGGCGGCGAGCTCGAAGAACTTGTCACTCATGGCACCACCAGCTCGTCGTATGTCTCCGGCCGCCTGTCCCGGTAGAACTGCCACGTGTTGCGGACTTCGCGGATCTTGTCGAAGTCCAGCTCCGCTGTGATGAGCTCAGTCTTGTCACGCGACCCGGTGGCAAGGAACTGCCCGCGCGGGTCGCAGAAGTAGCTTTGCCCGTAGAACTCGCCGATATCCCACGGCTGCTCGTGCCCGACGCGATTAATCGCGCCCACGAAGTAGGCGTTCGCGACCGCGTGGGCGGGCTGCTCGAGCTTCCACAAGTATTCTGAGAGCCCCGCCACAGTCGCCGAAGGATTGAAGACGATCTCGGCGCCGTTTAACCCGAGGGCGCGCGCTCCCTCGGGAAAATGGCGGTCGTAGCAGATGTAGACGCCAACCTTTCCGTACGCCGTTTCGAAAACGGGATATCCGAGGTTGCCTGGCTTGAAGTAGAATTTCTCCCAGAAGCCCGGGGCGACGTGCGGGATGTGATTCTTCCTGTACTTACCGAGGTATGTTCCGTCGGCGTCGATGACGGCAGCGGTGTTGTAGTAGACGCCGGTACTCTCCTCCTCGTAGATCGGCACGACGATCACCATGCTGTGCCGCTTCGCGAGCTCCTGCATCAGCCTGGTTGTCGGTCCGTCCGGGATCTCCTCGGTCGAATCGTACCAGCGTGTCGTCTGCTCGGCGCAGAAGTAGGGGCCGGTGAAAATCTCCTGCATGCAGATCATCTGAACGCCTTCACCTGCCGCGCGCTCAATGATCGGGATGTGCTTGTCGAGGTTTGCCTGCCTGATTGTCTCGAGCGGCTCACTGGTGCTGCAGGCGTGCGTCGCTTGAATCAACCCGCACTTGACTATGTTGGGCATTCGATGTCCTTCAGCTTTCGGTTACAGGGTGATCCCATGCAGGGGCCTGCACGACTCGCTCGCCTGCGGCGCCCCGCATGAGAATTAGATACGATGCGAAGCTGAGCGCAAACGTGACGAACCAGGCATAAGTGTAGAGCGTGTCGAAGACGTCGGGGTTCGCTACCTGTCCGCCCGGGGTGGTCGCTGCGCGAAGGAATCCGGGAACAACCGGGAGTATTGCAATAACCAGTGCGGCAATCGCGCGCCAGTTGAAGCCGTTTGTATACGTATAGCGGCCCTGCACTGCGAAAAGATCCTTCAGGTCGAGCTGCTGCTTCCTGAGAATCCAGTAGTCGGCGATGAGGATTCCCCCGAGCGCCCCCATCAGGCTGGAGTATCCGATCAGCCAGGTGAAGATGTAGGCAGCCGCATCGGAGTAGAGCTTCCACGGCATCATCACGATACCGATCACGGCGGTGATCAGGCCCCCGGTGACGTAGGAGATTCGCTTCGGGCTGAGGTTCGAGAAGTCATTGGCAGGCGAGACGACGTTTGCCGCCATGTTGGTGGTGAGCTGGGCGGCAAGAATGATGAGCGCCCCGACAATTATCACCGCCGGCGTGCCGATTCTCGCGATCAGCTCGACCGGATTCCAGATCGCTTCGCCGAAGATGACGATAGTGGCGCTCGTAACGGCCACTCCGATGAATGCAAAGAGCGTCATCGTGCCCGGCAGCCCGTAGAGCTGCCCCATCGCCTGTGACCGCTGGCTCCTGGCGTACCTCGTGAAGTCAGGGATGTTGAGCGACAGGGTGGCCCAGTAACCGACGTTCGCCGTCAATGCCGCTGGAAAAAGTGTCCAGAATGGAGTCGTGCCCTCGCGAAGCGTGACCGAACCTGCAAGCACGTTCGTCAGCCCGCCGCCGTTTCGAATCGCCCACACAAGCAGGACGAGGCCACCAGCGAGGAGAAGCGGGGCGGTCCAGCTCTCGAGGACCTTTATTCCCTCCGTTCCCTTGAGGATCACGAATACCTGAATCAGCCAGAATATTCCGAAGGCAATAGCCTGCGAATTCCCGATCCCTGCCCAGCCCGCCCACGCGGCGGTCAGCAGCGCGTCGAGGGCAAGACCGCCGATCCATGTCTGGATGCCGAACCATCCGCAGGCGACGATCGCCCGCAACATCGCGGCGATGTTCGCCCCGCGAACTCCGAAGCTCGCTCGGCAAAGGACCGGAAAAGAAATCCCGTACCGCGTGCCTGCGTGAGCGTTGAGGATCATCGGAACCAGCACGATGAGATTGCCGAGGAGAATGGTGAGGAGCGCCTGGTACCAGTTCATGCCCTGCTGCATGAGTCCTGACGCGAGGGTATAGGTCGTGATTACCACGGCCATCCCGACCCAGAGTGCCGCGATGTTGTAGGTCGACCACGTTCTGCGCGACAGCGGCGTAGGCGCCAGATCCGGGTTCCAGAGAGGACTTGAGGCCAGCTCGCTGTCAAGCTCTTCGGATGCTTGCATCGATGATTGGTTTGAGGTCATGACCGGATTGACGCTGCCTGGATCCCGCACGTAACTCTGATCAAATGGGCGTCCAGGCGCGTGAGACCAGCATCATGCTCCAGCGCGCGTCCTGCTCAGCCATTTCCCGCGGCCTTCGGCACCGGTGACCCGATAGTCATCGACGATTACCTCGCCTCGCGAGATCGTCGTTCGCGAAAAGCCCGCCAGGTCCCAGTTCTGGAATGGCGACCAGTCGGCATTCGTCTCCATTGTGTCGCAGTCGACCTTGATCGTGCTCGAAGGGTGAATGACTGCGATGTCGGCATCCGCACCAACCTCGATTGCGCCTTTTCGCGGATATAGCCCCATGATCTTCGCCGGGTTCGTGCTGAGCTTCATGCACATTTCCTCGAGCGTGAGCCGGTTCTGCAGGACGCCGTGCGTGTACGTCAGCGGAAGGAGCGTCTCGAGCCCGGGCATTCCCATCGGGATCTTCGTCCAGTCGCCACTCCACATCGCCTTCTGCTCGCGCGTAAACGTACAGGTGTCGGTCGATATGACCGAGACCTCGCCGTCCTTCAGGCCCTGCCAGAGTCGTTCGGAATCAGCCGGCTTCTTGAGCTGAGGACAGCAGGCGAACAGGTGACCATCCTCGCGGTCGAAGACGGAGTCGTCGAGTACGAGATACTGCGCGCAGGTCTCTGCAAGGACCGGGACTCCGCGTTTCCGGGCAGCCTTCACGATTTCGGTGCCCTCAGCCGTTGACATGTGGACGATGTAGAGCTGTCCCCCGGTGGCCTCACTCCATGTCACCACGCGCTGGATCGCTTCGGCTTCGATGAAATTCGGGCGCGTCATCCGATGCAGGCGCGCTCCGTACTCCTTCATGAGCTCCGGCGTGTGATGCCGCTCGATGAGCTCGTCGAGCACGCGCGATGACTCGGCGTGAACGAGGAGCATGGTGCCATACTCCTTCATCTTCTCGAGGGTTCCGAAGAGCGCCCGGTCGTCTGACTGCCAGCCCTCGGACTCGTAGATCATGAACTCCTTGAAGGTCGTGAAGCCGCGGTCCACCATTCCTTTGATCTGGTCCTTGTGCTCGTTCCACCGCGTGATGCAGATGTGGAACGTGTAATCGATCATCGCCTTGCCTTCGGCGCGCGCCATCCACTTGTCCGCCGCGTCACCGAGCGAGTCGCCGGCATAGGGAATGGCGAAGTCGATGAGGGTGGTGACTCCACCTCGGGCTCCGGCCCGGGTGCCGGTCCGATAATCGTCGGCAGACACCGCGCCCATGAATGGCAGCTCGAGGTGAACGTGCACGTCGAGCACGCCGGGGATGACGTGGTGGCCCGCGGCATCCACCACGCGGGTGCCAGGCCCTGCTTCGAGATCGGTGCCGATTGCGGCGATCCTCTCGCCCTCTATCCCGACATCGGCTATGCCGGTTCCCCCGGGCGTAACGACGTTTCCGCCCCTGACGATCGTGTCGAAATTCACTTCCGCTCCGTTGACTTGCCTGATGTCGCCAGCCGGTTCAGGATCTCTCCGCCGCGCCCAGTGCACGATGCAGCACATCGAGGGCGAAGTCCGCGTCGGCCCCGGTGATGCACATCGGTGGCTTTATGCGGACCACGTTGCCATCGATGCCGCCTTTGCCGACGAGCACACCCAACTCGCGGGCTTCCTCGAGCACCTGCAGCGTCTCGGCCTTCGCTGGCTCTTTTGTCCCACGGTCCTTCACGAGCTCCATCGCCAGCATGAGGCCCATTCCGCGAACGTCCCCGACGAGTCGGTGCTCCTTCATGAGGTCGTTGAGTCCGGCTTTGATCCGGGCTCCGACGACTCGCGAGTTCTCCTGAAGCCCTTCGTCGTCGATCACGTCGAGAACTGCATTGCCCGCAGCCATGCACACGGGGTTGCCGCCGAACGTGTTGAAGTGGATGCGCTGCGTGAGTGACTGCGCGATTTCGGAGGTCGTGGTGACCGCGGCCAGCGGGACGCCGTTTCCGATGCCCTTCGCCATGACTATGAAATCGGGAACCACGTCGAAGTTCTGGAACCCCCAATAGTGGTCGCCGGTCCTGCCGAATCCTGTCTGTACCTCGTCTGCTATGCAGAGACCGCCATGCTCGCGAACAATGGCGTAGGCTTCGCGAAGATAGTTCTTCGCACCGTGCGTCGCACCGCCCACGCCCTGGATCGGCTCCGCGATGAATGCCGCAACCTTGCCTGGCGTTGAGAACCTTATGAGGTCCTTTATGTCCGCCGCACTCTTCGACGCTATTTCTTCGGGCGTCCCGGTGAAGGGGCTGCGATAGGGATCAGGGTTTACGGCGTGATGGATTCCGCCGCTCAGGTTCACCGGATATTTCCACGTGCTGTGCGAGGTAAGCGTGTTCGCAAAAGGTGAAGCCCCGTGGTACGAGTTGCGAAGCGCGATTACATCTGAATTCCCCGTGTAGAGCCGTGCCATCTGGATGGCGAGATCGTTCGCCTCGCTGCCGGAGTTCACGAAGTACGTGACATCGAGGCCCTTCGGCATCTTCGACGCCAGCTTCTTCGCAAGCTCCGGCATCCCGGGGTGAAGGTATATCGTCGTCGCGTGCTGGAGCCGCCCCGCCTGCTCCTGAACCGCCGCGGTGACCTTGGGATGGCAGTGGCCACAGGAAACCGTGACAATCCCAGCGAGCATGTCGAGATAGCGCTTTCCCGTCTCGTCGAAGAGCCACTGCATGTGGCCCTCGACGATCATTATCGGCTCGCGGTAAATGGTGAAGATCGCGGGATTCGCGTACTGCTTTCGCATCGCGAGAACTTCGTCACGCGTCGGACCCGAGTATCGGGCCGGCGCATGGTCGCACGGCGGCATATGCGTAACCGGCCGGCTCGGCGTGCCGGCACTGGTGGGAGTCGCGGTCGCCGTCATCTAGGCAGTCGCCTGGGCGGGCTCAGTCTCCACTGGTGCAGCGTATCCCTCGACAGGCTCATAGCCGCCGGCGTAGTCTGCCTTCTCCGGCCGGCGTATCGCCGACTGAAGCACAACCCGGTCGCGCCGGGATCCGCGGAAATCCTCGAGCGAGTTGAAGCCGTGCTTCTCGAGGAACTCGCGATACTGCTCATTGAGCCGCTTGATGACGCTTGGACCGATCGCGTGGTCGAGCATCGCCGCGGTGCACACCTGGACCGTGCCGCAGCCGAGGGCGAAATAGCTCGCCGCCTGCGACATGTCGGAGATCCCGCCGATACCCGAGAAACTCCTGTCCGGAAAGGCCTGCGTGAGCTGCGCCATTTTCGCCAGCGCCATTGGAAGTATCGCCGGACCGCCGAGCCCACCACTCGAGACGAACCCGTCGACATTGATCTCGAACTCGAGCGTCTCGGCGTCGATGAGGGGAAGCGAAGGGAAGGTGTTGGAGGAGACTATCGCGTCAGCGCCGCCGAGGAAACACGCTCCTGCCTCTTCCACTATGTTCGCGGTGGCAGGCGTGAGCTTGCACCAGACAGGAACGGTTGCCACCTCCTTGACCGCCTCGGTGACAGATGAGCAGAGGACCTTGTCCTTGCCGATGTTCGAGCCCATGTCCTTCCTGTCCATGTGCGGGCAGGAGAAATTGAGTTCGAGCCCGTCAGCGCCTGCTTCCTGGCATGCCTTTGCGAGCGCCTGCCAGTTTCCCAGTTCCTTGTCGTTGCCGGATCCCGCCATGATCGAAGCGATGAGGACCTTGCCGGGGTGCGCATCCTTGATCCGGCGAATCCGGGGCTCCCACCAGTCGATGGCCTTGTCCGAGATCAGCTCCCAGTTCCACGACGAGTGTAGCGCGGCGTTATCGCGTTTCTTCATCGACACCTGAGCGTTCTCGGTCGACGTCCGCATGAACTTCGCCTTGGCGCCGTAAACGTTCACGACTGGATGCAATCCGATCGTCTTCGTGACTACACCGCCCCAGCCCGCATCGAACGCGCGCATGATGTTGCTCTCAGACTCCGTCGGCGGAGCCGAGGAGAGCAGGAAGGGGTTCTCGAAATGAATTCCGGTGAAGTTCACCGAACAGTCTACTGCCATTGCTGCCTCCGATTAGTCGTTCGCTATTCGCCATTCGCTATTCGCATTCACTCAGGACATCCAGTTTACGCCGTGCTCGCGGTTCCATTTCGTCGTCATTTTCTTCGATCTCGTCCAGAATTCGATCGATCCTTTGCCGGTGATGTCGCCAACGCCGAAGCGCGACTCGTTCCAGCCACCGAACGAGAAGGGCTCGCGCGGCACCGGAACACCGACGTTCACGCCGATCATTCCCGCGCTCGCGCGCTCCATTACATGACGTGCCGTCGCGCCGCTCTCGGTGAAAACTGACGCGGCATTGCCATACGGCGACGCATTCTCGATCGCCAGCGCGTCGTCGAGCCCGGTGGCGCGGATTATCACGAGGACCGGCCCGAAGACCTCCTCCTGCGCGATGCGCATGTCCGGGGTCACTCCGTCGATTATCGTCGGCCCGACCCAGAACCCGCCTTCCTTGCCCTTCACGACAGGGTTCCGGCCGTCAACGAGAATCTTCGCGCCTTTGGCCTGTGCTTCGGCGATGTAACCTTCGATGCGCTCGCGCGCTTCAGCGGAGATAACGGGACCAAGATTGTCACCTGGCACAATCGACTTCGCGTGCTCGACGAGCCGCTTGATTATGTGGTCGGTGCTCGACACCGCGACCATCACTGACGCAGCCATGCATCGCTGGCCCGCGCAACCCGACATCGACGCCACGATGTTCGATGACGCCATCTCCGTATCGGCATCCGGCATCACGATCAGGTGGTTCTTGGCGCCGCCGAGCGCCAGCACGCGCTTGAGGTTCGCTGTTCCCCGCCGATAGACGAGCTTCGCGATCTTTGTCGAGCCGACGAACGATATGGCCTCGATTCCGGAGTGATCGCAAATCGCTTCGACTACATCCTTCCCGCCATGAACAACCTGAAGAACGCCTTCGGGAAGGCCCGCCTCCTTCAGCAGCTCTGCAATTTTCCCGGCACTCAGGGGAACCATCTCCGACGGCTTTAGAATGAGACAGTTGCCGAGGGCGATCGCATTGGGAATGGTCCAGTTGGGGACCATGTTAGGAAAGTTGAAAGGCGTGATCGACGCGACGACGCCGAGCGGGAATCGCTCGATCCGGCATTCGACGCCGCGGCTCACTTCGAGCACCTCGCCCGATGCGATCTGCGGCAGGGAGCAGGCGAACTCGGTCAGCTCCATCGCCTTCAGGACCTCGGCCCTGGCTTCGGAGTAGACCTTCCCGTTCTCCTCCGTAACGAGGGCGGCCAGCTCCTCGATGTCGCGCTCGAGGAGACTCCTGTATCTGAAGAAGACCTGGACGCGTTCCTTGATCGGCAAAGATGACCAGGCAGGAAAAGCTGCCTGCGCTACGGCGACCGCCCGGTCGACGTCCTCGCGGGATGACAGGGGGACTTTCGAGATTACGGTCCCGTCAGCAGGGTTGTACACGTCGAGGTAATCGTGGTCGCCATCGACGTAATCGCCCGCCATGTAGTTCCGGACCTCGGGGTATTTCATGCCATCCTTGTCGCAGAGTTAGCCCTGTATCCAAGCTCGCACCGGAACCGCACGCGGGCAAGGGAAATCCAAAGGGCTCTATTGTATTGCGGCGAGTCCGTGGCAATGCTCCAGACACTCGTCTATCTTGCCATGCATGAAGGGTTTGCGCCGGAATCGCGACAGGTCTGCAGGGGCGATCGAAACGAAGATAGAATCCGTGCTCGAAGGTGTTGCGCCGCTGCTCCGGATCGAGCATTGCCGGCTGGAGATCGCGGCGTTCGATCATCCTTCCGGTGAGCTGACGATCCGCATCGCGGGAACATGTCCGGACTGTGCCGGATCCCCCGCAATGTTTGCCGCGGCAATCGAGGCCCACGTGAAACAGCGTGTGACCGAAGTCAGTGGCGTCAGAATCGAGTCCTGATCACACATAACACAAGCCGCCAAGCATGACAGACAATCTGCAGGTGCGCATCGACGCGGCGCTCTCGAGCGTAAGGAACAATCGCCTCGGACTCAACATCCTCGAAGCAGGGATGGTCCGTGACATCGCGACGTCGTTGGACGGAAAGGTGAGATTCAGCGTCCTTCTCTCGGCCGCAGACGATGCTTCCATCGTCAGGGATGCGCGGCTCGTTGTGGAACAGGTCGAGGGAGTCTCTGAAGTGAGGGTCGACGTGAAGGAGGCGTCTCAGGCGCACGGCAATTCGTCGGTCCGGGCTGCGGCATCGAACGACGCGATTGCGAAACCGGCGACGCCAGGGAAGCCGCGGGCTCTGCCCGTCATGGGGCAGGAGACGCAGTCCCAGCGCGCGGCCGTGCCAGCGCCCACTCCGGTCAACTACCCGAACCTCGGCACCGTGATCGCTGTGTCGAGCGGGAAAGGCGGGGTCGGGAAGTCTACTGTGGCGACAAACCTCGCCGTCGCTCTCGCGAGAAACGGTTTGCGTGTCGGACTGATGGATGCTGACATCTATGGGCCGAACATTCCGCGGATGATGGGCGTCACGAAGCCGCTCGAGGTGAGCGCGGATGCGAAGATCGTCCCTCTCGATGCGCACGGAGTGAAGCTCGTGAGCATCGGCTTTCTCATCGAGCGCGACCAGCCAGCTATCTGGCGCGGACCCATCATCATGAAGGTCATCACCCAGTTCCTCCGCGATGTCAGCTGGGGTCAGCTCGACTTTCTTATCGTCGACATGCCGCCGGGTACTGGAGACGCCCAGCTCTCACTGGTTCAGGCCACTCACGTGTCGGGCGCGGTCATCGTGACGACTCCGCAGGATGTTGCGGCGGGCGATGCCCTGAGGGGCGCGAAGATGTTCCAGCGGGTCGATGTTCCCGTCATCGGTGTGATCGAGAACATGAGCTGGTTCGACTGCCAGCATTGCGGCAAGCCGATGAGAATTTTCGGATCGGGCGGAGGCGCGCGCCTGGCCACCGAGCTTGGCGTGCCACTGCTCGGCGAAATTCCCATGTATCCCCAGGTCCTGGCCGGCGGAGATTCGGGAGTGCCTATCGTTGTGGGAGAGCCTGATTCACCGGTGTCGAAGGCTCTGGTCGCGACTGCTGAGCGGATCGCGGCGGGATACCGCTAGAAGCGCTCTCGCTCCGCTATCGCTGCATCCCGTATCGCGTCTGACGGGAGCCGGCTCCGATGCGTGTCGACCCGTCCCGTTCCCGAGTTCAGCTCGGAGGTCAGCTCCCCTCCGATCAGGAAGGCCGCCATTGTCAGGTACATCCAGATCAGGAGAACGATCACGCCTCCGATCGTCCCGTACGTCCGGTTGTATGAGGCGAAGTTCGCGACGTAGAGCCTGAAGAGCAGAGTGATGACGATCCACAGCACCACGGTGAAGATCGATCCCACGAGCACGTGGCTCTTCTTCTGCTTGACGTGCGGGAGGAAGTAGAAGAGCAGCCAGATGATTCCGGTCAGGAGGGCGAGAGCTATCGGGTACTGGGCAATGCCCCAGACTCGGGCCGTTTCGCTTCCAATGCGAAGAAACTGAACGGCGACATCGACCAGCGAATGTCCGGCAACCATTACGACCGACGCGATAAGGATCACCACCATCGCGATCGCCGCGAAGGCCATGGAAATAAGGCGCTTCTTCCAGAACGGCCGCGGATCTGTCACGTCGTGCGCCTGATTGAGTGCCCCGGCGAGGGTGCCGAGGACCGCCGATCCCGAGAACGCAGCGAGGACAATGCCGATCGAGATGAGGCCTGGAGCGTTCTCGCTGAACACGACGTCTTCGACTACGCCCGCAAGGAGGGCGTATGCCTCCTCGGGGATAGCGAGTTGAAGCCTGACGAGAATCTGGTTGACGATCTCGCCCTTCCCGATGAGGCCGAAGAGGGGAGTCAGGAACAGAAGCAGCGGAAACAGCGAGAAGAAGAAGCTGTACGCAGCCTGGGCGGAGAGGCCGAGGACGTTGTCGCGCATGACCTCGCGCACTGTCCGCCTGAGGAGAACCGCCGGATTGTAACCTTTGATGATCATCGCCAACCGGGATTGGCAACTTTGGTTCCGTCAGGAACCCCGCAGTCAGGCGGGAGGCGCTTCCCCTGACCCGGGCTGGCGGAACTCCCCGCGCCAGTAGGAGAGAAGCACGGCCCCGAAACCTGCTGTCACGGCGACGAACGTCACCGCGGCCGCGAAGGACCCAACCATTGCGCCGACCAGCGGAATGCCGCTGAGGGCGGCCACGAGGATCCACATGCCCAGGTAGACGGTGGTGCCGGTGAAGAAGGCACGAAGCATCGCTCCGTTGGCTGTTTCATCGTGGCTGCCCCCGGTGAGAGCAGCACCCGTCATGATCGCGACGGCGATGAAACCGAACATCGCGATGCCCGCGACGGCGAGCATGAACGCGATGAGACCGAGCGGAATCAGTAGAATTCCGATGAACGTTGCCGCCAGCAGAAGCACGACGGCCACGGCCCCAGGCAGGATTGCGAGCTGGCCAAGTACGCCGGCGCCAATCGACTTCCCGATTCCATTCTGCATCGTTCCGACAACTATCTGGAGCTTGTCCGCGCCGAATGCGAGCAGCACGAAGCCGACGAGCGCGACGATGAGGAGCCACCCGGCGGCCATTCCGATGGCGCGTCCCGCGTCGTGCGACCTCGCTCCGGGGATGTCCACCCTGGTGACCTGGATTGCCTGCATTGTCGGGGTTACCGCGCCAACTGACACAGCAGCGGCCGTGGTCGTAGCCTGGGCCTTTCCCGGCTTGCCGGGAATGATGGCCGCCGTCACCACCAGAGAAAGAAGAAAGGCGAAACGTCGCATTGTCAGGCGGCCTTCCGGCTGGCGGATGCGGCTGCACGGAGCGCAGCGGTGGCCACGACCAGACCGGCCGCGAAGGATCCGGCGACTGCCATTCCTGTGCCCGTGCCAGCGGATGCCGCAACTCCCGTCGCGGCCGTGGTGACACTGGC
>JBBQZF010000065.1:0-13410 GCA_038208015.1 Gemmatimonadales bacterium | reverse complement strand
CGCCCGCTCGCCGGCACTGATGTCAGGTTTGAAAGTCGCATAACGCGGCACCGACCGGAACTCCTCGCTGTCGCGCCAGACGCCTGACGCGATGCCGGCAAGGCCGGCAGCGCCAAGTGCAGTCGTCTCGACGATCTCCGGGCGCTCGACCGGAACGCCGACAACATCTGCCTGGAACTGCATGAGCCAGTCGTTCACGCTCGCTCCGCCGTCGACCCTGAGACTCGCGAACGGCACGCCGCTCAGGTCACGCATCGCGAGCAGCACGTCCCGCGTTCCGTAGGCCATCGACTCGAGCGCTGCGCGGACCAGGTGAGCCCGGCTGCTCCCGCGAGTCAGTCCTGTGATCATGCCGCGGGCTTCCGGCTCCCAGTGCGGCGCGCCAAGTCCTGCCAGCGCAGGAACGAAATACACTCCGTCATTTGATTCCACGCTGCGCGCGAGATCTTCGGATTCCGCTGCGACCTCGATCAGTCCGAGCCCGTCACGCATCCACTGAATCGCCGCGCCCGCAATAAAAATCGAACCCTCCAGCGCGTACGCATAACCTCCCGCCGCATCGCACGCGACAGTGACAAGAATTCCCGCGCCGGGGGCCGGCCGCCTTGAGCCGGTGTTGAGCAGAAGGAATGCACCGGTGCCATAAGTATTCTTCCCCTGCCCTGCCTCGAAGCAGCCCTGGCCGAACAGTGCTGCCTGTTGATCCCCCGCGACACCGCGTATGGGAATATCCGTCCCCACAAAATCCGCCGACGCCACTCCGAAGTCACCGCTCGAGTTCCTCACCTCTGGCAGAATCGACCGTGGCACGCTGAAGATCGAGCAAAGCTCGTCGCTCCACGCTCTCGAATCGATGTCGAACAGAAGCGTTCGCGATGCGTTGGTCGGATCGGTAGCGTGGACCACCCCTTTTGTCAGCTTCCATATGAGCCACGAGTCGATCGTTCCCGCCAGCGCGTCACCCCGCTCGACGGCCCGCGACACCTCGGCATCGCCCAGCAGCACCTCCAGCTTCGATGCCGAGAAATACGGATCGATCGGCAGGCCTGTCCTCTCGGTGATCCACGGGGCCTCGGTCGAAAGCTCCCTGCACCTTTCCGCGGTTCTTCGATCCTGCCATACGATGGCGCGGGAGAGTGGCTCACCTGTCCGCCGATCCCAGACGACGATCGTCTCCCTCTGGTTCGTAATCCCTATCGTGTCGGGCGTGACTCCGCTCGCCGCGATCGCCTCACGCGCTGCCTCCACTGTCCTGTCGAAAATCTCGGCAGCGTCGTGCTCCACCCACCCCGGCTTGGGAAAATGTTGCGATATCTCGCGCCCGCCGCGCCCAACGATCTCACCGGCGGCTGATATGACGAGACATCTGGTGCTCGTCGTGCCTTCATCGATTGCCAGCACGTGTCTCATCGCATCAGCTCCCTGCGAGGCGCCGCGAACCGCGGCGATCGGGAAAATGGACGTCGAGGAATTCGATTAGCGCAATCTCCTCTGGCGTGTGCCTGGATGCGGAAACAGTGCCCCCCTTCCGGTGCCGAACCTCTATCGTCGCCCCGCTGCGGAGGTACCGCGCGAGAATCATCGGGTGCACGTACGACTTGCGGCAGATTGCCGGAGTGTTGCCCAGCTCTGCTGCGACAACGCGGACAGTGGTAAGAATGTTCTTGTTACGGGCGCTCCTCGTGCGGACCGGCCCGAGGTCGGAGAGAACAGTTGCCGCCCGTAACGATCCGCCCCAGGTCCGGAAATCCTTCGCGGTATAAGGGACGTCGGCGACCCTCTCGATGTAGTCGTTGACATCCCTCGCATTTGCGTCAATCCACTTCCTGCCCTCCAGGTAACGGAACAGCCGAAGGCCCGGCGTGCCCATCATGTCGAGCACAAATGCGATCAGGCGGGATTCCGTAACCTTCTGACTGTTTTCGATCCCCCGTTTTCCCTTGTACTGAAACCTTATGATGTCCTTCCGCAGCTCCACGTGGGACTTCCGCAGCGTCGTGATCCCGAACGAGTTGTTTTCCTTCTCGTAGCGATCGCTCCCCACCCTGAACCACGCATGAGATATCAGGAGCACGATTCCGGCGCAGACGCGATCCTTCGAATGCCCACCCTGCCTCAGATCCCTGAGAAATCGCTTACGAAGCTTTGGCAGATCCGTGGCCATCTGGCGCACGCGATAGTATTTCCTCAGCTGGCCCTTCTCGACCGCCCGCCCGTGGTACCTGTACTGCTTGCGACTGCGCGCGTCGAGCCCCCACACCTGAATCGCGGCGCGCGGGCTTGCCGCTATGTGAACGTCCCGCCACGCGGGCGGAATCCTGAGGAAGTCGATTCTTTCGCGCGTGGCCTTGTCGCGCACCGGCTTCCCATCGGGGCCGGCGTAACGGAACCCTCGCTCCTTTGATCCAGTCCGTCGAATCCACTTTTCTGCCATTGGGCTCCGTTGCGGCGGCCGATGATACGGCCGCGTACATTACAGCGTCGCCAGCATCACCTCAACTCGATCGCCTGATGAGCTACCAGTTTCTCACCCTCTCGGTCGAGAGCCGCATCGCGACTCTCACCGTCAACCGTCCCGACAAGCTTAACGCACTGAACGATGCAACGATCGCCGAGCTGGGCATGGCTATCGACGAGGTTCGCTCGCGCGATGATATCGGAGGACTCATCGTCACCGGCGCCGGTCGCGCCTTCGTCGCCGGGGCGGATATCTCCGAGCTGGCGAGCCAGACTCCGTCAATCGCGAAGGCCAGAGCGCAGACGGGACAAAACGTCTTCCGGCGCTTCGAAACCTCGCCAAAGCCGGTCATCGCCGCCGTCAATGGTTTCGCCCTCGGTGGCGGGTGCGAGCTTGCGCTAGCCTGCCACATCAGGATCGCGTCAGACAAGGCGAAGTTCGGCCAGCCGGAGGTGAAACTCGGAACGTGCCCCGGTTTCGGTGGCACGCAACGCCTCTCCCGCCTTGTCGGTAAGGGCCGCGCAATTCAGCTTCTCACCACCGCCGAAATGATCGACGCTGCCGAGGCGTACCGCATCGGGCTCGTCAACAAGGTGGTAGCGGGTGACGAGCTCATCCCGGCTGCTGTCGGGATGATGAACGAGATACTCGCCAACGGTCCGCTCGCTGTGTCGCTGTGCATCGAAGCCGTTGACCGGGGGCTGGAGATGTCGCTTGAAGAAGGGCTCGTTCTCGAGGCGAACCACTTCGGCCTGCTCGCGTCGACGGAGGACATGGCCGAGGGAATGAAAGCGTTTCTCGACAAGCGCACGCCAGAGTTCCGGGGGAAGTGAGCGAAGGCAAGGTACGGCTGAAGCGCTTTTCGGCCCGGAATTTCCGGAACTTCGAGAAGCTCGATCTCGAGCTGCCCGAGTCGGGGCTCGCGATCGTCGGGGAGAACGGCCAGGGAAAGACGAACCTGCTGGAGGGGATCTACTACCTCCAGGTGCTTCGCAGCGTCCGCGGCGCGCGGGACCAGGACCTCGTGCGCTTCGGCGCTACGGGATTCCACATCGCGGGCAGCGCTGAATCGGGCGGCGCTCGCGATGTAGGGATAGGGTTCGAGCTGGCCGGCAGGAAGAAAAAAGTGGTTGTGGACGGCTCTGTCGCACTGCGCCTCGGCGACGTTTTCGGATCGATCCCGTCGGTGATGTTCTCGCCCCGCGACATCCAGCTCGTTGCCGGTGGTCCGTCCGAACGCCGTCGGTATCTCGATCTCGTTCTGGCGCTTTCTTCGCGCGGATATCTCGCTGCGCTCCAGACCTACAGGGCGGCGCTCGCCCGGCGCAATGCCGCTCTCCGGGAGGCGGCGCGGACGGGCGACGATTCACCCGTCGCGGTGTGGGAGCCCGCGCTCGCGGAACATGGCGCCGTGCTGCTCAGGAAGCGTGCGTCGTGGGTCACCGGGCGTGCCCCGGAGTTTGCGCGCCTGACTGCCGCGATAGGCGAAGCCGGTGAATCGCGAATGACTTACCGCAGCGCGATCGCACGCGAGGAAGACACCGGAGCGGCGCTCGAGGCAGCGTTCGCGCGCCAGCGCAGGCACGACATACGCCGCGGCGTTACACATTCGGGGCCTCATCGCGACGATCTTTCGCTGACGCTTGACGGGAAGGACCTCAGGGTATTCGGGTCAGCTGGTCAGCAGCGAACTGCAGCGATCGCGCTCCGGATGATCGAGGGCGCGACCCTTCACGAGTCACGGAATCTTGCGCCGCTCCTCCTGCTCGACGATCCGTTCGCCGAGCTCGACCAGCGGAGGTCTGAGCGGATTCTCGGCCTGCTTCAGGACGCGGGCCTGGGCCAGACTGTTCTCGTCGTGCCGCGCGCGAGCGACATTCCCGGCGAGTGGCTGGCACTGGAGCGCCGGAGGATCCACGGCGGAGTCCTGGAGGGTGCGGCATGACGGAGAAGAAGCGGAAGCCAGTGCCGCTCGCCGATGCGCTGAACGGATTTCTTGCCCGGAGCGGGCTCTCCAGGCGAGTCAAACAAGCCACTGCCGTGGATGAGTGGCCGCAGGTCGTGGGGCCTCAGATTGCGGCGGTTACAAAGGCACTGTCGATCACTCCCGACGGGACCCTTTTTGTTGCCGTTTCGACGCATGGATGGATGACCGAGCTGTCGCTGATGGAGCCGCAGCTCCTCCGCACGCTCAACTCTGCTGAGGGCCGCGCGCCGATCCGGAAAATAAGGTTCCAGCTGCGCCGTTAAGTTCTTTTCCGGTAAGGGTTTAGCATAACCGGAAAGAATTGCATATATCACGTTTTGGCGTTAGATTATTCAATCTGCCGAACTGACGATTTTCGGGTTCCGTTCGGTCCCACCTCTCGATTGATTTTCCGCATACATGGCGAAGACAGCAACCGCTCCAGACACGCGTTACGACGCTGGTCAGATTCAGGTCCTGAAGGGCCTCGAGGCCGTGCGCAAGCGGCCCGGAATGTACATCGGCTCGACGTCGTCGCGCGGCCTTCATCATCTCGTTTACGAAGTCGTAGACAACTCGATCGACGAAGCGCTTGCAGGTCACGCGAAGCAGATACGCGTGACGATTCATCCTGACGATTCGGTAACCGTCATCGACGACGGCCGCGGAATTCCCGTCGACATCCATCCCACGGAAAAGATGCCGGGCGTCGAGGTCGCGATGACCGTTCTTCACGCCGGTGGAAAGTTCGACAAGAACTCGTACAAGGTCTCCGGCGGCCTTCACGGAGTGGGAGTCTCTGTCGTCAACGCGCTTTCGGAACATCTCAAGGTCTGGGTCAAGCGCGACGGGAAGGAGCACTTCATGGACTTCGTGCGTGGATACACGCGAACGAAACTGAACGTCCTTGGAAAGTGTGGAAAGGAGAGCGGCACGAAGGTGTGGTTCAAGCCCGACCCGGAGATCTTCACCGAGCTGCGGTACGACTACGACACCGTCGCTAATCGCCTTCGTGAGCTTTCGTACCTGAACAAGGGCGTGGAGATCCACCTGCAGGACGAGCGAGAGGGACAGGAGAAGACCGAGGTCTTCCTCGCAAAGGGCGGCCTCAGGGAGATGGTCCAGTTCCTCAACGCCAGCCGCAAGCCGCTTCACAACGAGGTCGTCTACATCGAGACTTCGCGTGACGATGTCGAGATCGAGGTGGCATTCCAGTACAACGACGGCTACAACGAAAATGTCTTCTCCTTCGTCAACAACATCAACACGCACGAAGGCGGAACTCACCTCACCGGATTCAAGTCGGCGCTGACTCGAACGATCAACGCCTACGGGTCGAAGAACGCGACGAAGAAGGGCGGCGACACGACGCTCTCGGGCGACGACGTGCGCGAAGGCCTGACGGCCGTTCTTTCCGTAAAAGTTCGTGAACCGCAGTTCGAGGGCCAGACTAAGACCAAGCTCGGCAACTCCGAAGTGGAGGGCGCTGTCAAGACTGTGGTCAACGATATGCTCGGCGCGTACCTCGAGGAGCATCCGCGGGTGGCAAACATCATCATCGAGAAAGCGGTCTCGGCTGCGCGCGCGAGAGAGGCAGCGAGAAAAGCCCGCGATCTCACGAGAAAGAAGTCGGCACTGGACATAGGGAACCTGCCGGGCAAGCTCGCCGACTGCTCGCTCAACGATCCTTCGCTGTGCGAGATCTACCTGGTCGAGGGAGATTCAGCAGGCGGGTCGGCAAAGCAGGGGCGGAACCGCGCCTTCCAGGCGATCCTCCCGCTGCGCGGCAAGATCCTGAACGTAGAGCGCGCGCGCATCGACAGGATCCTCGGCAACGAGGAGATAAGGACGATCGTCACGGCTATCGGCGCTGGAATCAAGGAAGAGTTCACCGTCGAGAACGTGCGCTACCACAAGGTCATCCTGATGACCGATGCCGACGTCGATGGAGCGCACATCCGTACACTTCTCCTCACGTTCTTCTATCGCCAGATGCCCGAGCTGATCGACGCCGGATACATCTACATCGCGCAGCCGCCGCTCTACCGCGTTGCGAAGGGCAAGGAAGAGTACTACGCCTACGACGACAAGGAGCGCGACGACTACGTGACGCGCCTCGGCAACGGCGAGGGTAGATCAACCGTCAACATCCAGCGTTACAAGGGACTCGGAGAGATGAATCCGGGCCAGCTCTGGGCGACCACGATGGACCCTGAAACGCGGACGATCCTCAAGGTAACCCTGGAGGATGCGGTGCTCGCCGACCAGACATTCCAGACGTTGATGGGTGACGAGGTCGAGCCGCGAAGGCTCTTCATCGAGCAGAACGCGAAGTTCGTGAGCAACCTGGATATCTGAAGGCCGGGGGTAAACGCCGCGGGCTTTGCCTGCTTATGGCTATTGGCCGCTTCAGCGCCTAGCTCTTTAGCCGCGTCGTGGCCGTGCCAGCCGGGTGACGACAACGCTTGCGACGGCCGCCTTTAGCTAATAGTGTGGGCGACCACACATGAGTCACTCGCCGATCGACCAGCGTGACCTGATCCACCCGATGCCCGCGTCCACCCCCGGAGGTGGGTCGCGGCCCCGCACGTCGGATCGCTCGATCCCCGCCGACCTGTTGCGTGAGGCGGCGCAGCGCATCGGCATAATGGCGCTCCTGGCGGCAATCCTCTGGATCGTGGCGAACCTTCTCTGGCATGCCACATGGCCTGCGTTCCATCCCGGCCAACCGCAACCGGGGCTCCGGATTCCGGACGCGATATGCGCCGGGGCTGCTCTCGCTTCGCTATGTCTCTATCTCTACATCCGTCGCTCGAAGAGAAGCCCGCAGTTTTTTCTCAGCCTCGGGCTTGGATACATGGTACTCACATGCCTGGCCATCGGCCTGGTGCTGCACTGGGGTCTTCCAGCAACTGAACCGCTCCTGCCGGCAGTAACCTGGATCGGCGTGGTTATCCTGATGTTCGCCGCTGTCGCGCCAAACGATCCTCGCCGCGTGCTGTTCGCATCGCTCATCGGTGCATCGATGGGCCCGGTCAGCATGGCGCTAACGCACGTTCACTCTCTCGCGGCTGCCGACGCGCTAAGGACCGGGCTGCTTATGCACTACCCGGATTTTCTGCTTGCAGGAGTCGCGGCAGTGATCGCCCGTGTAGTCACCCGACTCGGCCGCCAGGTAAGCAAGGCCCGCGAAATGGGAAGCTACCAGCTCGGGGAACTCATCAGCCGCGGTGGGATGGGAGAGGTTTACAAGGCGACGCATAGAATGCTTGCCCGCCCCGCGGCGATAAAGCTGATAAGAGCCGAGATGCTTGCAGCTGGAGAGGGCGATGCCGCAGACGTGGCGGTGCGGCGATTTCATCGTGAGGCGGAAGCCGCGGCTAACCTCAGGTCTCCTCACACGGTGGAGCTCTTCGATTTCGGGGTCACCGAGGACCAGACGCTGTACTTCGTCATGGAGCTGCTCGACGGAATGGATCTCGAGTCGTTGGTCCGCGAGCACGGTCCGTTGCCGGCAAGGCGTGTGATACACATCCTGCGACAGGCGTGCGAATCCCTCGAGGAAGCTCATTCGCACGGCCTCGTTCATCGCGACATCAAACCCGCGAACATCCATCTCGGCAGGCTCGGAATTCGATACGACTTCGTGAAGGTCCTGGATTTCGGGCTGGTGAAATCGGTTGCGAAGGACGATTCCCAGATATCGCTCGCGACCGCCGTTGGGCGCACGCCTGGCACACCGTCGTACATGGCCCCCGAGATGGCGCTTGGCGAGACGGTCGATTCACGCTCGGATATTTACGCACTGGGGTGCGTCGCCTATTTCCTGCTCAGCGGCAAACTCGTCTTCGACGCGGAATCAAGTTTCCAGATGATCGCCAGACACCTGAGAAACGAGCCGGTTCCGCCGTCGCTGAGAGGGAACGTGGAGATCCCGCCCGCGCTCGAAGCGCTAGTCCTGAAATGCCTCGCCAAGGATCCCGCCGCCCGTCCGCAGAGCGCGAAGGAATTTTCCGAGGCGCTTGCCTCGCTACGACTCCCCGAATGGAAGCAGTCGGAGGCTGCCGAATGGTGGGATGCACATCACCCGGAGTCCGCACCCGGTGCTTCTCCTGGATTGAGCAGTCCCTCCTTGCGCCTGCCCGCAGCAATCCGGCCGGTTGACCCAGCCGCAACCGCTTCCCGCACCTGACCCTCCAAGCGCGAGCTCAGCTCGCGAAGCTGTGTTTCCCGCTTCTTTGCGATTCTGCCAAAAATGTTGCGCGCAAGCGCATAGAAACCACCTGCCACGACCACCCAGGCAACGCCGGCAAGCGCCCCTGAGCCAACCGTGGCCATCACCGCCCCGACTGTGATTCCACTGGTTCCGCCTGCGCCTCCGGCTAATAGCCCGGCGAACAGCGGCGCGGCCACATTCCGCAGCTCCTCTTCCACCCTGATCGTCGTGACGCCAGCGCGGGAGATGATGCTTATGTCGACGCTTCTCCTGCGCGAATTAGCCCGGCCTCCCGAAGGGGCGGCCGTCCAGGCCAGCGTGCGGCCGAGCACGCTCGGCACACCGTTGTCGCCGAACGTCCTGCGCATTTCGTTGACAAGCGCCTCGTAATCGTCTGGGCCTACCTCGCCATCGACCACCCGCTCGAGCACGATCCGGGTAGGCGCGCCAAGCCACGGGTTTGGCCTGACGCTCTCGGTGTGATGGTCGATTCCCTGGGCGGCACGCCTGATGAGACGCGGGTCGATCCCCGCTTCCCTTGCGATCTGCTCTATCTCGGAAAGGCTGAGGGTGTGCCCGGGCTCCTGCTCGCTCTGTTCAGTCTGCTGGAGTTCGGCGGCCCTCTTGATGATGAGAGCTACCTCCTCATCGTTGAACTGCCTTGCACCTGAGGGATCTGGCATGCGAGGAATGTAGGAGCGCGGAAAGTCGCGGGCTATGCCTTACAATCAGGATTCTCGTGCGCCCGGTCAGCCCGGCCTCACCCAGTCTGTGGTGCCTTCCGAGGAGATTCTCGACGCGACAAGAGGGAGGGTTCTGCCAGGCTCGTCGCCGATGGTTATGGCCTCCGACAAGACTGCGAGGCCATGCCTCGCATCACGGTCGTTGCGCGCATGAATCCGGGCCAGCAGGTCTCCGCGACTGACAGCCATGCCCGGCTTCGCGGCAATCACGAATCCCACACCGGGGTCTATCGTGTCGTCCATCGTTGCGCGGCCCCCACCAAGCGCTATGACACCATGGCCGACGGTGCGAGGCGTCACCTCCACGACGAATCCGTCCCGTCCCGCGAGACATTCGAGCATGACGCCCGCCGACGGAAGCAGCGACGAATCGTCGACGATTCGCGCGTCGCCACCCTGTGCCTCGACTATTTCGACGAACTTCGCCAGCGCCCTTCCGGATGCGATGGACTCACGCATCATCTTCCACGCTGCCGCATCGGACCCGGCGGATCCGGCCATCATGAGCATCTCTGCACCCAGCGCAAAAGTGACCTCCATCAGGTCCGCTGGTCCGTCGCCCTTCAGCGCATCGATCGACTCCACAATTTCCAGGGCATTGCCGCATGCGAAGCCGAGTGGCCGATCCATCGCTGTGAGAAGAGCGACAACCGGACATCCCCGATCGGCACCAAGCTCGATCATCGCCCGCGCCAGAGCCGTCGCTCTCTCGGTGTCAGGCATGAACGCACCGGAACCCTGCTTCACGTCTAGCACCAGAGCTGTCAGTCCTTCAGCGAGCTTCTTGCTCATGATGCTTGCCGCGATAAGCTGGATCGCCTCGACCGTCGCTGTCGCATCGCGAAGCGCGTAAAGCTTGCGATCGGCCGGAGCAATTTCGTTCGTCTGACCTATCAGCGCGCAACCGATCGCCTCCACCTGGCGTGCAGCATCCGCAAGTGGCAGGTCCGTGCGAAATCCGGGTATCGACTCGAGCTTGTCGAGCGTCCCGCCCGTGTGCCCCAGCCCGCGCCCCGACATCATAGGCACCGCGACACCGAGGGAGGCAATAAGGGGGGCAAGTATTATCGAGACCTTGTCCCCGACCCCGCCGGTGGAGTGCTTGTCGACGCGCGGAACATCCAGATGAGCCAGATCGAGCCGGCCTCCGCTCGCTATCATCGCATCGGTAAGCGCGCTCGTCTCGCCCCGGTCGAGTCCCCTGAAGTACACAGCCATGAGGAGCGCAGACATCTGGTAGTCAGGCACATCGCCGTTCGAGTATGCCGCTACGAGCTCATGCCACTCCGATTCGTCGAGCCTGCCCCCATCGCGCTTTCGCTCGATGAGTCTCGGAACGATCATCTGACAGTGCTCCCGCTGGCCGAAGCGGCTCTCACGGTGTAACTGTTCTTCATCATCTAAATATACGGAAATCTCGGTATTTCTTCGGTACATTCCTTACGTTAGAACACGGGGAACCGATGCGACTCATCACCGCTCTACTTTCAGTCGTCCTTGCTTCCGGCGTCGCGGGCGCACAATCCGCCCGCGAACATATTGCTCTGGGCGACAAGGCATACGAGTCAATGGATGCCCCTGCCGCGATGGGGCATTTCGAGAAAGCGCTGGAAGCCGATCCCCACAGCTATGAAGCCTTGTGGAAGGCGTCCCGTTCGGCGGTTGACATCGGGTCAGGCCCTGTCGAGGCGAGCAGGGGCCGCGCCCTTTTCACATCCGCCGAGCGGTACGCGAGGCGCGCCGTCGCGCTCGAGCCCGGCGATGCGGAAGGATACTTCTCACTTTCGAGAGCGCTGGGAAAAACCGCGCTGACCCAGAGCGCGCGCGGGCGTGTGAGATTCGCCACCGAGATCAGGTCGAGTGCGCTCGAATGCCTGAGAATAAAGCCCGGCCACGCCGGTTGCCTTCACGTGATGGGGATGTGGAACGCGGAGGTCATGCGGCTCAACAGCGTCACCCGGATGATCGCGAAGAACGTCCTCGGCGGAAGGGTATTCGGAACCGCATCGTGGAAGGAGGCGATCCGCTACATGCGGGTTTCTGTCGCCGCCGAGCCGGCCAGGATCGTGCACCGCGTGAACCTCGGCGAGATTTATTCTGACACCGGCGACAAGGCGGCGGCCCGGGCGGAGTTCGAAACCGCGCTACGGCTGGCTGTGACGGACGTCAACGATCCGGGATACAAGGCGCAGGCGCGTGTTTGGCTTGCCGCCAACCCCACCCGCTGACTTCAACTGTTTCCGACTTTTGCCTTGTGCAGCAGGACTTCGTTGCGGCGGGCCTCAATTTCCAGTGACTTTCGTTTGGCCGCGGCGGCCCGGCGCAGCTCCCGGCCAAGCCGGGCCCAGGCTCCCCGCCCTGCGCGAATCCCACCGACACGGCGCTTGATCGACCGCCGGGTCTCGTACCCGCTACCCGGGGCGAGGAGCAGGGCTACGCCTGCGCCAATGACGGTACCGACGATCATTCCCACCCCCAGCATGCTCACGGAGCGGATATCCCTTACGGTCCGATAGGGTCTTCCACGGGGTTTTTCGACCGTACTCGCGGTCTCCTGAGCAGTGTCGGGGGTGTCGGCGGCAGTCATTTCGGGTGGTCGATATGGGGTGGTAAGGTATTTGCTTCCATCCTATTTGAGTGCAATACCCATGCGAGGGCAAATGAGCGAGTCTGGTAAGATGATTCTGCTTGTTGAGGACAATGAAGACAACCGAATCGTTTATTCCACCATTCTCAAGCACTTCGGTTACGAGGTAACCGAAGCCTGGAATGGCGAAGAAGGTATAGCGAAGGCGAGAGCAACCCGGCCGGACCTGATCCTGATGGACATATCGATCCCGATCATCGACGGCTGGGAGGCGACTCAGGTCCTGAAACACGACCCTGAGACCCGCCACATCCCGATAATCGCGCTGACGGCGCATGCCCTGGCTTCAGACCGGGAAAAGGCGTTCGAGGTGGGTTGCGACGGTTACCTCGCCAAGCCATGTGAGCCAAGGGCAGTCGTAGCGGAGGTGCAGCGATTCCTCGGCCGCAACAATGGCCACTGAGGCAGCCGGCGAAACAAGCACGAAGAGGCGGATTCTCGTTGTCGACGACCACGAAGACAACGTAGAGGTTCTTCGCGCGCGTCTCGAGGTGCGCGGGTATGATGTGCGGGGCGCCAACAGCGGTCAGGAAGCACTCGATACAATCAACGAGTGGATACCGGATCTCGTGCTGCTCGACGTCATGATGCCTGACATGGACGGGCTCGAGGTCGTGAAGCGGCTGAAGGCCGACCGGAACCTGCCATTCATTCCCGTCATCATGCAGACAGCGCTTGACTCGACCGAGCGCATGGTCGCCGGCCTTGAAGCGGGCGCCGACGACTACGTCACAAAGCCGATCAACTTCGCCGAGCTCGAGGCAAGAGTCCGCTCGCTGCTGAGGATAAAGAAACTTCAGCAGGCGCTCAGTGAGCGGGAAAAAGAGCTCTCTACGATGAACGACCGGCTCCTCGAAATCTCCCTCACCGACGGGCTCACGGGGGTCGACAACCGGCGATCGCTCGAGCAGCGCCTGGAGGAGATGTTCGAGCACTCCCTCCGGCTTCACGAGCCGATAGCGTGCGTGATGTGCGACATCGACCACTTCAAGAAAGTCAATGACACATACGGGCACGCGGCCGGGGACGAGGTTCTGAAGCAGTTCGCCGAGATCCTCAAGAACGAGGCACGCGAGATCGACCGGGTCGGTCGTTACGGGGGAGAGGAATTTCTGCTGCTGCTTCCGGGGACGGTGCTCGATTCTGCTGTCACCTTCGCCGAAAGGCTGCGACAAAGGGTCGATGATCATACATTTTCATTCGAGGGCGGAACACTCATGCGTACGATGAGCTGCGGCGTCGCCTCGTGGCCGCATCCGAAGATCGCGGGGCGCGAGGAGATGCTCAAGGCGGCCGACGATGCGCTCTACGTCGCGAAAGAGACGGGTCGCAATCGCGTCGTTCGCTTCGACTCGGCCGAATTCAACGAACACACGGACG
>JBBQZF010000064.1:0-13592 GCA_038208015.1 Gemmatimonadales bacterium | reverse complement strand
AGCCACCGCCGGCACCTCCATCCGCACGGTCACGGCTGCAGGCCAGGGTGAGGAATCCGAGTGCAAAAGCAAGGGGGGAGCGCAGGATGGGTCTCATCAGGAACCTCGCATGGTTGCTGGTGGGGAGGCCATTCGCAGGATCGGCCGAGGGCTCTGGATTGCCTGCGGACCAGGGGACGGGCGTGGTCGCACATCCATACTGTTCGCTCGAGCCCGATACCGCAAGAAACAGCGGAGAATTCCTTGTCAATGCACCCGGTGCATCCGAATGCACGGTACTTGCCATACAGAGCCACCATGGCAAGCGCATTCAACCGACCCGAGGGCCGCCGGCCCCGATGAAGATCCCGCCTCCGGCTCCGCCATGGATAGCGCTGCTGGCAATCGTGGCGCTGGCGACCGCATGCGCAGGCGCTGGCCGCCAGGGGCCGGCCGCACAAGCGACCACTCCTGACGCTGCCGCGATCGCGAGAGCAAGAGCCGACAGCGCCCGCTATCCATATACCGCCGCGGACATCCGCTTCATGTCGGCAATGATCGCCCATCATTCGCAGGCCGTGACGATGAGCGCCCTCGCCCCGACGCGAGCGGCAAGCAACTCAGTCAAAATCCTGGCAGAGCGTATCACGAGCTCGCAGGAGGATGAGATCGCCCTGGCTGAGCAGTGGCTGCGCGACCGGGGCCAGCACCCGGTACATGACATGACAACTCACGGCGGTCACGAAATGACGATGCCTGGAATGCTCACCGCGGCGCAGGTGGCGCAGCTCGAGCAGGCAACAGGGCCTGAGTTCGACCGCCTCTTCCTCACCTTCATGATCCAGCACCACCGTGGCTCAGCGGCGATGGTGAATGAGCTCTTCGCTGCCGACGGCGCGGCCCAGGACGAAACGGTATTCAGGTTCGCCTCCGACGTGAACGTCGACCAGCTCACGGAGATCGCACGAATGGAGCAGATGCTCACAACCCCCGGCGCAGGACAACCTCGATGAAACTGCCACAACTCGCAGCCATCGCGTGGCTCATTGCTGCGCTATCCGCCTGCGCGACCGCGAGCACCGCCACTATCGATGGAAGACCGCCGACAAGCGTATCCGCATCAGCGCCCACACCGGATCCGCGAGTGGGGCTCAAGGGTGGACTCCACGACGCAGGCACGGCGTCATGGAACCTCCGTCTGCTATCGGCCACTCCGCCACACGAGAAATTCGCCGGCGCAACCAACAGCGACCTGGCGTTCACCGGCCAGTACGCAATACAAGGCAACTATAACGGCTACCAGGTGTGGGATATCTCCGATCCACGCCGGCCCGTGCTTGCGACAGAGTACTTCTGCCCCGCATCCCAGAGTGATGTGTCGGTTTACAGGAACCTGCTGTTCGTGTCAGGCGAAAGTCTCAGCGGGCGCCTCGACTGCGGGCCTCAGGGAGTACCGACAGCAGTTAGCAAAGAACGCCTGCGCGGCATTCGCATCTTCGACATCACGGACATCCGCGCCCCACGATATCTGGCGAACGTCCAGACATGTCGCGGATCGCACACGCATACGGTCCTGGTCGATCCGGACGATGCCGACAACGTTTACATCTACATCTCGGGGTCGGCAGCGGTCCGCCCGGCAAACGAGCTTCCCGGCTGCATCTCGGCCCTCCCGGAACAGGATCCGAATTCGGCACTCTTCCGCCTCGAGGTGATAAAGGTTCCGCTGGCTCATCCGGAACAGGCGGCTGTCGTAAGCACTCCAAGGATATTCACCGGATTGACTGCGCCAGCGCGTCATGGTGAAACTCCGGAAGATCTCGCTGTCCTGGCGGCAGAAATCGCAAAGGCACGTGCCGAGGGGGCGTTCATTGAAATGCGAGCCGGCAGGGAGCGCGTTGTCAGCAGCACCGTTATCACTCCGCTTCTCGACAGCATTGTTGCGGCTCGCGGGGGGACCGGCGCTCCCACGGCGGCGGATACTGCGGTACTGCGAGCTGCGCTGCCGAGAATCCTCGCCGTAGCAAGAGGTCCGCAGCCGGGTCCGGGTGCCGGACCGACGCAGTGCCACGACATAACCGTCTATGCGGCGATAGGCTTGGCCGGCGGTGCATGCCAGGGCTACGGGATGCTGATCGACATCAGCAACCCCATAAATCCTGTCCGCATCGCCGCCGTGGCCGACTCGAACTTCTCGTACTGGCATTCGGCAACGTTCAACAACGATGGAACGAAGATCCTTTTTTCCGATGAATGGGGCGGCGGGGGTCAACCCAAGTGCCGGATCACCGACAGAAAGGAGTGGGGGGCAAACGCGATCTTCACCCTTCGCGACCGGAAGATGGAGTTCCAGAGCTACTACAAGCTCCCCGCCGCGCAGACTCCGCAGGAGAATTGCGTCGCCCACAACGGATCCCTCATCCCCATCCCCGGCAGGGACGTGATGGTCCAGGCATGGTATCAGGGGGGCATAACTGTATTCGACTGGACCGATGCTGCGCGTCCAGTTGAAATCGCCTACTTCGATCGCGGCCCAGTGGACACGACCAGGATGGCGGATGGCGGGTCATGGTCGGCGTACTGGTACAACGGCGTCATCGTGAGCTCGGAGATCGCGCGCGGACTCGACATCTTCGAGCTGGTTCCGAGCGCTCACATATCACAGAATGAACTGGACGCGGCCAGGTCAGTGCTCTTCGAGTACTTCAACGCCCAGGAACAGCCGAAGCTCACGTGGCCGCCGAGTTTTGCCCTCGCGCGCGCGTACGTTGACCAGCTCGAGCGGTCGAACGGACTCAGCGGCGCCAGGATTTCCGACGTTCGCAATGCGCTGGTGCGGGCAGAAGGATTGTCGGGAACTCAGCGCAACGCGGCCCTGATTCAGCTATCGGCCGAGCTCGAGGGGGAGGCTGCTTCGTCTGACGGACCCAGGTTGAGGTTGCTGGTTGACGCGTTGAGGAGGCTGGGCGCGTTGAGATAAAGGGACGCCGGGGGCCCAAGGCCCGGTGTTAGCTGTTGGCAGCTTCAGCGCTTAGCTGTTGGCATTAACGGCGTTTCACAATCCTGCGGATAGTGCCTGCCTCCTGCCTCCCGCTTCTTGCAAGACGGTTTGCACGCCTTGCAGGAAGCAGGTTGCAGTCAGCATCGGCAGGCCGCAGACGGCAGGCAGCGATCGGTTAAACGACCTCGCCCCGGGTGCGTGCGACTAAGCTAGTGGTGCTTCGCCAGGTCGTGCGTGTACGACGCGCCCGCCGGGCACTTCACGGCGGAGTTCGTCGAGACGAATATCCCGTTGGGGTTTTCCTTGTAGAACCACACGTGCAGATCGTAGTGGCGCGCCGCCTTCGGCATGATGGGCTCATGTCCGTCCATCGGGCCGTAAAGCGTCTTTCCGAAAATGCTCGGCGCGTTTCCGCCAGCCAGCTCAACCGGCATGAACCACTCGGCCCCGGTGAGAACGAGCTTGTCTCCAACCGGCTCGTACAGCAGGATCTGCGGCTTCTCCGGATCGAGCGTGGGGCCGATGTTGGCCGTGTTTATGAGGTGCACCCCCATCGCGCCCTTCGGGTAAACGATGTCGCCTTCCTTTACGTCGCTCGAGAAATCCACGCAGGCGAGCGTCGAGTAGTATCCGTTCTGGAGGGCGACGATGGGATCGGCGTACTTGGCGAGAGACGCCTTCGCCGCGGCCAGGTCGGCAGGCAACTGGCTTTCGGCGCTCGAGGGAGATGAGGCGAGAAGCATTACTGCGGCAACCGGGACCAGCATGAAGCGGCTTCTGTGAGCTGCTGAATTCATCCTGTGACTCCTTCTCTGTTGATGGGGTGGCAGAAAATGACCCCGAATCAGATTCGCGTCAACGGGCCATCTGCGCCTCTCCGGCGTTATTCTTCGCTGGCAGGAATTACCTGACCAGGGAGACCCATGCGTGGCCATACACTTCGCTCGCTTGCTTTCGTTGCTTTAGCGCTTGTCGCTGCGTGCCATCCAGCATCGGGACGCCCGTCACCACAGCCTGGTGTCCAAGCCGCTCAACCCGCGGTAATTCACGCGTCGGAAGGGGAACGGCGATTGCTGCCAGGCGGTACGCCGCTGCTCATCAAGATCGATCCGCTGACCACCGGCTCTCAGCGTCTGGTGCTGGGGATGTTGCATCTGCCGCCAGGTGAAGCCCTCGGCGTTCACCGGCATATGCGCGAAGATGAGATCATCATCTTTACGCGAGGTACGGCAAGAGTTCAACTCGGCACGCAGCTACATACGGTCGGAGCTGGTGGGGCGATCTTCATTCCGCAGGGTACCTGCATCGCCGTAACCAACGTCGGGACCGACACACTCTCGAACTACGTTGTGTTCTCCTCGCCCGGGTTTGAGCGCTCCCTGCGCGCGGTCTCCTCTCCCGCGGGCGAGCCGCCGAAAGTGATAACGCCTGCCGAACGCGCCGCAGCATTTCACGAGGGGCACGCCGTCCCCAATCCGTCCGAGTGCCGGTGAGTACCTGGAGGCGCAGTCAGCGCTTCGGTCTTCCGATCCCCCACACATTGTCCTCCATGTCCCTGATGATGAAGCTCACGACGCGCCCGTTCTCGCGGGAGAACTCCAGCGTCATGTCGGGCTTGAGGACCTCATAGATCTCGCCCTTGTCATAAATTCCGGGTGCGAACCAGTCGGGTGCGATGCGTACCAACGCGAACGTCCTGAAATACGGATCCTCGGGTGTCCATCGCGCTTTCAGTGTCTCGTCCTCATGCGTAACCGTGAGCTGTGAGACCTTCGTCGGCTTTCCTGTCGAATCCTGCTCGGTGAATGACCACTCGCCCAGATACGGGGCGGCTTCCGCGGGCGGAATCGTGGTCACCAGGGAAGGCTCGACCTCGATCTTCATCGGCACTCTCACCCGTTCCCAATCCATGGCGAGTGTTCCTCCTGACATCGTCAGCTCCGGCATCCACCACGTCAGGACGTCGGTGAAGGGCACTGCCTTCACGGTGACGGGGAAGCGAACCTGTGACGCATTGGAGTCAGGCGGCGACATGTGATAGAGCTTTACTCTCGGCTCGAGAACGACCGTCCACGGGCCGCTCTTTCGCACCACCAGCCAGACGGAATACTTGCCCTTCGCGACAGGCATTCCGTTGAGCTTCACCGGCTTGTCGACTTCGAGCGTCGTCGCGTAGTTGGCCCCGGGCGTCCACACCTCGTCCCAGTGGACCGCTTTCGTGCCGAAGATCGGATCACGCCCTCTCGAGCGCGGCCGCGAGTATTCGACAGTTATCCTGGTCCCGTCGATCACCTGGGACATGCTGCCCAGCTCGCTCGCGCGGACCTGCGCGGAGAGTGATGAAGGGAGGGCGATCGAGGCGACGAGCACTGCGCGAAGAATCATCGTTCGGCGGATAGAGTTTGTTGAGGGGAGCTTTGCTGCGCCTGTCAGGCGAACTTCGCGTCGACGGCAGCGCGAATCTGAACCAGCGACTTGCCTTCCTTGTGGAGCCGGACGACCAGCCGGCCCTGATTCTGGCAGATGACGCAGATCTGCGCCATTGCATCGCCCTCGAAACAGGAGAGGAGCGAGTAGTAGTCTGGAGGATTCGGGCAGCCGCAGTTGCAGCGGACGCCATCAACCGTGCCCGCGATGGCCCGAATCGAGTCGAAGAGCGGGATCAGGTCCGGGGTTTCGCTGAGTTGCCGGGCGGTGAGCACCTTTGCCCCGGTGACGCCAGGGCGCGGCGCAGGGTGAGGCAGCGACGCCACAGCCTTTCGAAACGGCAGGGAAAGTGTGACGACTGATGCAAAGAGTGCGGCGACGAATTGCCGGCGCGATTGCAGCGAAGGGATGATCAGGCTCCTTGAGACGTAGGCCAAGTCTAACGACGATTCCGCCGCAGTCCAGCATTTCCTGTGAGAAGCTGGCCGGGCAGCTCAATGTCAGGCGGGCACGACAACCGTCGCACCGGCGCCGCGAGCGAACATCGTACCGCGGTTCAGCCAGACAACGACGACCGCTCAAGACGTTCAGCTCCGGCGATCCGGGCGCATAACGTTGCATTCGCCAGAGAGGGTCACCGTGCCAGCCGCTCGCGCAGCAACCGGTGCACGGCCGGAGCGCCCACGAACTCCCGCCCGTCGAGCGCCCACGTGGTCGGACAGAGTAGCACGGCCTCGGTCTGCGGGCCGCCGAGTCCGCCGTGCGAGCCCACCTGCTCCTCGAAAGCGGCCACCTCGCCGGTGTCGGGATCGACGGCGCTGTTGATCACCAGATCGCCGACATTCGGGAAGCCGTCGAGCCGGCGCAGATGGTCGCTCGCGCGCGGGCCAAAGGCGGCGAGCGGATCGCGGCCGTCCACATGGCCCGAGCGCAGGTGGTGCACGCCGTCGCGGCCGATGGCGAGCGGGCCGTCCCGCTCCGAGCGCACCAGCACGAAGCCGATCCACGGTTGGCGCACCAGTCCGTCGACGAGTCCAGGATGGCGCGACGCAATCATCTCGAGCGTGCAGCGCCCGGGGTCGCGGGTGAAGTAGACAAGGCCCAGGTTGCCGGACGTGCAAACCACGATGTCGGCCTCGTCGTCGGGATTGTCGCTGGCGTCCACCGTGCTCGCCGCCCCGCGCGGGCGCTCGCGCCCCACCGCTTCGCCGAGCAGTGTGTCGAGATGGCCGGAGACCTCGTCGCTGCCGGCGGTGGCGCGCACCGTCTGGCCGTCACTGAGCAACGTGCGCACGAGCTGGTCGAGCGTGAGGCCGGTGCGCTGGCGGAAGGTGGCGCCAGAGCTCTGCCCGTGGTCGGAGAGGACGACGATCTCGTACGGGCGCGCCGAGAGCGCCGCGGCCCGTGCCAGCTCGGCGAGCTGCCGGTCGATGCCGCGCAGCACGCGCAGCGCCTCGGCGCGCTCGGGGCCGGCGTAGTGGGCCACCATGTCGTAGCCGAAGAAGGTGGTGTAGTTCACCGCGATTCCCGCGAAGACGTCCTCGAGCAGCATGTGGACGGCGAGATCGCGGAAGAGGATGGTGGACGTCGCCCGCATGAGGGCGGTGCGGCCCCCGCGCGCTACGCGCGGCCGGACGTCGCGCAGCCGCTGCGACGCTGCGCTCCACAGCTCCGCGGCCAGCACCGCGAGCATGAGCACGAACGCGCGCGCGAAGGTGTACGGATTCACGAGGTAGCCATAGAAGTCCGCGGACCGGCGCACGTCGCGCCGCAGCTCGCGAAAGGTGCTCAGGGTCATCACGCTGCGCGCCGCGCCGCCGGTGAACATGTTGCACAGGCTCGTGCCGTTCACGCGCAGCAGCCCGCCCTGCGCGCCCGCGGGTCCGGCGAGCAGGCGGCGCTCGATCTCGGCGGCGTCGGCGGGCCGACCTGAGACGATGAGCCGGCGCTCGGCCTTCTCGTACCAGCGGAAGGCCGGGATGTCCTGGTTGTCGCCGTAGAGGATGCCCGCCTGGCTCGACGACGTTTGCGACGGCACCCCGCAGTCCCACGTCGCGAGCCGGTGGCTGCCCTCGGCGAGCCAGCGCGCGAGCGTCGGCATGTAGCCCTCGCGCATGGCGTGGTCAAGGGCCGGCCGCGAGAGCCCATCGATCTCGATGACGAGGAGTCCGGAGATGACCGGCGGTGTGTCGCGCGGCGTGCGTCGGGTGGTGCGCCGCATCGCCAGGCGGCGCGAGAGGTGGCGATATACCGAGCTGTCGGCGTCGAGCGGCATCAGGCCGGAGATGAGCGTGTTAAGCACGGCGAGCCCCAGCGTCGCTCCCGCCGCAGTCGCGATCGACGCGACGCCGAGTCCCGGCACGAGGCGCGCAGCCACTATCAGAGTCGCCGCGTTGAGCGTGAGGCTCGCGACCCCGAAGCTGAGCACGGCCGCCGGCAGCGTGACGAACAGCAGCAGCGGGCGGAGCAGCGCATTGAGCAGGCCGATGACCGCGACGCCCCACACTACGGCCCGCCAACCGTCGACGGTGAGCCCCGGCAGCGCAAGCGCGAGCAGGGCGAACGCGCCGATCTCGACGGCCCAGACCACGACCAGCCGCCATGCGCTACGAACGAACGCGCGGTACCTCGGCGTGCGGATGTCGACGTTGGCGACCGTCACGAGCGTGGAGGGCCGGGGTTCGGGTACGAGGTGAGCGGCGGACCGGATAAACTACCAAGCTATGTCGATTGCAGCACACGTGCATGGCGACGTCGCGATCACGACCGCCGTGCCGCTATTCCCGCGCGCCCTGCGCCAGGCGCGACGAGAAAATGAATTCCTTCGCGACTTCTTCCCCGCGCGGCGTCAGAACGCTTTCAGCGTAGCCGATCCTGGCTTACGCCGCCTTCAACACTTCTCTCTCGAGTCGTGCGTAGCTCTGCTCCATCCCGCCGACCATGCCTGTGCCGAGTACCATGTCGCGGAGCTCGCGGGTCGGGTAGGTGATGACGAGTGTCATGAGCGTACCACCTTCGACCGGCGTGAGCGCCATCAGGTTCGTCGTGCCTGGACCTTCCATGCCGATCATCCGCTCCGTGGTTACCGCGCGATGCGGTGCATCTGACTCGAGGAGCTCGCCCTCGAACCCGAAACGCTGCGAGCCGTCTGCCGCTTCCCATTCGTAGCGATACGACTCACCGACTTTGCTGGCGACTTCGCAAGCGGGCATCGTCCAACCCGGCGGCCCGTCTTCGAATTCTATTAGACGGAAGGGCTCGACTCTAATGAAGTGGAACCAGCCATGCGATTTCGTTCCATCGGGACCTGCCATCGAATAGTGCGATTCTCCGCCAACCGACATGTCGTGGCGGGTGAACTGTGCCGGCCACTCTTCCGGCCCCCAGAACTTTTCGATCTGGCGCGGGTCGGCGTAAGCGTCCCAGAGACGCTCTACAGGGACCGGATAGTCGGCAATGACCGTGAGGGTCAGTGCTTTTGCATCGGACGCAACTGAAGTGATCGGCATTACGACTCCTTTTTTGGGCGCGGCTCGGCGAGTACTGCGTCGAGCTGGCTGAAGCGGGCCCTCCACAGGCCCTCGAGTTTAACCAGCAGGTCTCGCGCACGGGCGAGACGTTCGGGGTTGCCGTGCACGATGCGCTCGCGACCTTGCGCGCGCTTTGTCACGAGACCCGCCTGCTCCAGAACTGCGACATGCTTCTGCACTGCTGCGAAAGACATGTCGTAGCGCGCTGCGAGCGTCGAGACCGAGGACGGCTTGCCAGCGAACAGCCGGGCGACGATGTCGCGGCGGGTGGCGTCGGCAAGCGCGTGGAACAGGCGGTCAGTGTCAGCACTGGAAAGGCGATGTACAACCATATGGTTGTATATAAGTTCCAGGAAATATCCGCGCAAGGGGTCGGATTATTTCTTCAGACGTGGCGTAGAGCCGCCGCGATCCTAACAGCCCGATTGCTTGTCTCGCGTGTGCCGTCATGACAATGGAGGGCCCTCGACTGTTGCGCCCCGCGGTGGGGGTTGGCGAAGTTGGGATCGTGCTCCAGACAACCCTCGTTACCGTTACCGATGTGCGGCACGTCGGGGACCACGTTCTGTGGCTCCTTTTCAGCGACGGATTGAACGGGGAGATCGACCTTGCTGACGAGCTGCGAGGGGAGATCCATGCTTCGCTGACGGATCCGCGGTTGTTCGCTCAGGTGAGAGTGGAACACGGCACCGTCACGTGGCCGAATGGCATGGACTGGTCGCCCGAGTGGCTGCACGAGCGGCTCCGGGCGGAAAAGGGGCCGCCGCCGCATCGCGATGATGAGGATGTGCAGCGGCGGCTGGAGCATGCTGCGGGGATGCCCGAGATCTGCCGTTTCTTCGGCATAGTCATCCGCATGTTCGCCACCGAACATGCTCCCCCGCACTTTCACGCGATCTACGGCGAGTTTCAGATCACGGTCACGATCAGCGACGGGATCGTGACCGGGCGTTTCCCGCGGATGGCGCTGCGCCTCGTTCTCGAATGGGCGGAGCTGCACCGGTCTGAGCTGCTCGCGAACTGGAACCGGTTGCAGGACGGTAAGGCTCCACGAGGGATAGCCCCGCTCACATAGGGTCGCTGCTGCGAAGCCTTGCTGTGATTGCGGATTCTCTGCAGCATACCCTGGCCGTCGCCGCTGACAAAAGCGCTGCGCACTTGCGGCAGACACTCGACTCCGGAGTTGCACAATGAACGACGAGCCTTCGCGCATCTCGCGCCGCCTCCTGCTGGGCTCCGTCGCGAGCGCCGGTGCCGCCATCGCGCTTGCACCGCGCGGAGCAGCGGCGGCATTGAGCACATTGTCCGATGGAGTCAGCGAAACAGACCACGCAGCCAGCGTCGCCGCGCTCGCCGCAGATCCTCTCGCCAGTGTCTCTGATTTCGAGAGGGCTGCTCGCGGCAGGATGTCGACGATGGCCTACGAATACGTCAGCGGTGGAGCCGGTGACGAGCAAACACTGGCGTCGAATCAGAGCGCGTACGGCGAGATCAAGCTGCGGTCGCGAGTGCTGGTGGACGTGTCCCGGATCGACACTTCCGTGCACCTCTTCGGGCGTACCTTGCCGCACCCGATTCTCCTTGCGCCGACGGCTTATCACAAGCTCGTCCATCCGGACGGCGAGATCGCAACGGCCCGCGGCGCCGAGGCCGCTGATACCACGATGATCGTCAGTTCATTTGCGACTGAACGCATCGAGGACATCGCGCGCGCTGTGCCGGGTGCACCACTCTGGTTTCAGCTGTACGTGCAACCCGATCGTGGTTTCACGCGAGCGCTGGTGCAGCGTGCCGAGGCCGCAGGATGTCAGGCGCTGTGTCTGACGGTCGATACGCCGGTGCTGGGGGCACGCAATCGGGAGACGCGCATCGCGTTTCAGTTGCCCACAGGTATGACGCGCGCGAACCTCGAAGGTCTGTCGGCCGCGACGGCGAGCAGCTCGCACCGGCCGCCGGAAGGCGCGATCTACAGCCAGGTGCTCGAGCCGCGCCTCACCTGGAAAGACGTGGAGTGGTTGCGCGGCATCGCGAAGGTGCCGGTGCTGCTGAAGGGTGTGCTGGACGCCGACGACGCAAAGCGCTCGGCGGAGGCCGGCGTGGACGGGCTGATCGTGTCCAACCACGGCGCGCGCAATCTGGATACGTTGCCGGCAACGGTGACGGCGCTGCCGCGGGTGGCCGAGGCCGTCGCCGGCCGCATGCCGATTCTGCTCGACGGCGGCATACGTCGCGGTACGGATGTCCTGAAAGCGTTGGCGCTTGGCGCGACCGCCGTCGCCATCGGCCGTCCGTACCTCTACGGGCTGGCCGTTGACAGCTCGGCGGGTGTCAGTCGAATCGTGCAGATACTCCGTACGGAGTTCGAGATGGCGATGGCGCTCACAGGCCGCACGTCGCTGGCGGCGGTGGACCGGACGGTTCTCTGGGACTGATCGGGCGTGGATGTCGTCCCGACGCTGGCATACCGGACAGCTGATGCTGCGAAGCCTTGCTGTGATTGCGGATTCTCTGCGGCATATCATGGCCGTGTAACGTGCGTCACCTTCGTGCAGATCGGCATGCGCGGCATCGCGAACGACGTAGACCTACGTCAACAGTAGCTATCCAGAGTTGGTGATCGAGTTCATTCGGGACTCGTGCTGACGGTCACGGTGTGTAAGCGGCGGCTGCGCCGCCGCATCTGGTGGAGTGCCCGCAGCACAACCCAATGTAAGGCGGCGACATCCATATCGAGGTCAGTCATGGGCGGTGAAGCGAAAAACATCCTTGGTGCAATGCTCATTGGTATTGGCGCGACTCTGGTCATGGACCTCTGGAACCTGTTCATGAAGCGTATGTTCGGTATTCCATCGCTCAACTACTGTTTGCTCGGACGCTGGCTTCGGCACATGCCGGGGGGCACTCTTAGACATGCGAGTATCACCGCCGCGTCACAGAAACCCTTTGAGTGTGCGGTTGGGTGGACTGCGCACTACACTATTGGGGTATTGTTCGCGCTCGCGTTCGTGGTTCTTACATCAGGCGATTGGCTCGCGCGACCAACCGTCCTACCTGCGCTGCTCTACGGCACTGGCACCGTAGTGTTCCCGTTCCTTATCATGCAGCCATCTCTCGGTCTTGGTATCGCTTCCTCAAGAACGCCCAAACCAGCGCAGGCCAGGCTGAAGAGCCTTATGACACATTTCGTATTCGGAGTCGGGCTGTATGTCTGTGCACTTGGCGTGAGCTACATGTTGCGGCGATACGACATCTGACTGAATCGCGGTGTGTCGAGAGGACCGAGGCGCATGGCTGCGGATTTATGACGCCGCACGGCAATCACTTCAGCGAGGCGCACTAGGTATGGATGCAGCAGAACAGATGCACGCAATCGTACGCCGGACGTACGGGACACCAGACGTTCTCGCGTACGAGAAGGTCGAGCGACCCGTTCCAGGGGACGAGGATGTGCTGGTCCGGGTGCACGCGGCCGGCGCGAGCATCGGCGACTATATTATCGTCACCGGGAAGCCATACCTGATCCGGCTCACTCCGTTCGGTGGCGTGCCCCGCCCCCGTAACCCGGTGCCGGGCGCCTGCATGTCCGGACAGGTAGAGGAGGTCGGCGCGAAGGTCACAACGTTTCGCCAGGGCGACGAGGTCTTTGGCGAGGCGGTGACGGGTGCGTTCGCCGAGTACTTGGTCGTGGCCGCGAAGCTGATTGCGCCCAAGCCGACCAACCTGTCGTTCGAGGAAGCTGCGGCGGTGCCGTGGGCGGTCGCCCCGCTGCAGGGGCTGCGTGACGCTGGTGGCCTTAAAGCAGGCCAGAGACTCCTGATCAACGGCGCGTCCGGCGGAGTGGGCACGTGGGCGGTCCAGATCGCGAGGGCTCTTGGCGCCCACGTGACGGCAGTCTGCAGCACGCGCAACGTCGACATGGTGCGCCGGCTCGGCGCTCACGAGGTTGTTGACTATACGAAACAGGATTTTGTGGATGGTGGGCCGCGTTTCGACGTGGTCTTCGATACGGTCGGCAACCGCTCGCTATCCGACTGCCGCAGCGTGCTCACCGCCGAGGGTGCCTACGTGTCGTGTTCCGGAGGCGACAGTGGCGCCGCCTGGCTGTTCGGGCTCGCGGCGTTGTGGTTGGCGTCGTTATTCACGCGCCAGAAGCTGAAGGCACTGTTCACGACTCCTAACCGCGACGACCTCTTGTTCCTGAAGGGGCTGGTGGAGGTCGGACAGTTGAAGCCGGTCATCGAGCGTCGCTACCCACTGAGGGCGGTCGGCAATGCACTGCGTCATGTCGGCGGGCGACGTTCACAAGGGCAGACGGTCATACAGATCGCAAGCGTGAGAGACCGGACTCCGGACCACGCCGCCTAACAACCGGTTGCAGCGGACGGTCCGCTGCGCGGCCCGCCGCTGAACCGGAGCGTTCGGCCGCGCCGGGCGGCGGTGTATTTTTCGAGCAGTCCCCGACCTGAGGTCTGGCGTGCAGCTCGAACTGACTGCCGTTTTTCGTCTTGACGTCTCAGCGAGGCACGCACATGGGTCGTTCGTTCACCACCACCGAGATAGTGATGTCGCGCCTGACCGGAGTACTGCTCCTCTGTTCATTTGCCGGCTCCCCGGCTTTCTCGCAGGGCGTGCCGCGCGACGAACGTCCGGCGCGA